>CAZIZD010000025.1:0-4750 GCA_964543615.1 uncultured Alcaligenaceae bacterium
AGAGGGAGGGTTGGATTCAGTGCATTTCCTTCAAGCGCTCGTAGAGAAACTCCGGCGCGAAGTCCACGCCATCGAGCCAGGCGATCGACGCGAGTCCGTAGTCGAGATAGAACTCGGAGAAGAGCTCGCGGTTACGCAGCGGGGAACGCTGCTCGCCGTGCAACTCGTCCGCGAGGTCGACCACACCTTTGCGTCCATCGTTGAATTCCAGCCAGACTTTGTAGTCCCCGACATAGCGTGCTTCGATGACATGCCGGGGAGGAGACTCGTAGCGGGGCAATGGGTCCGTCCTTTCGTGCTGTGGCCAAGGGTAAGGCGTGTGCAATCGCGAAAGTCCCGGGAAAAGAGGGTGCGCCCCGACTTCACGGGCGCACCTCCCGGATCAACGTGCTGCATACGCCGGCTTGGCCGCCGGCTCTTCGGTACCGCCGTTCCCTCGCTGCCAGCGCGAATCACTCCTCGCGTTCCTGTCTGGGCCGCCGGGACGTGCCTTGCCCCGCGCGCACCGCATGGCGATCGATGTCGCCGTCTTGCAGTCGCACGCGCGGGTCACCGAAACCTGTCATCACGAATTACTGGCATGCCTCGCACGTGGGGTCGTCGATGGCACAGAACTTGGGCGCTGCTTCCTCCGCCGCCTTCGCGGGCGCGGCGGCTGCGGCCGCTGCCGACCTGCCCGATGCCATGGCTGCGCCGCTCGCACCTGCGCCCGACGACACCGCGTTGAGCTCGCCGCCGCGGCCGGTGGACTTCTCCGCCGAGGTGGCCGCGAGCGTGCGCAGGTAGTACGTGGTCTTGAGGCCACGCACCCACGCGAGCTTGTACGTCTCGTCCAGCTTCTTGCCCGATGCGCCGGCCATGTAGATGTTGAGGCTCTGCGCCTGGTCGATCCACTTCTGGCGGCGCGCGCCGGCCTCAACGATCCACTTGGTCTCGACCTCGAACGCCGTGGCGTAGAGCTCGCGCATCTCCGCCGGCACGCGATCGATCTTGGCGAGCGAGCCGTCGAAGTATTTGAGATCGGCCACCATCACCTCGTCCCACTGGCCGATTTCCTTCAGGTCGCGCACGAGTTGCTCGTTGACGACGGTGAACTCGCCGGAGAGGTTCGACTTGACGTAGATGTTCTGGTACTCGGGCTCGATGCTGGCCGCCACGCCGATGATGTTGCTGATGGTGGCGGTCGGCGCGATCGCGACACAGTTGCTGTTGCGCATCCCGTGCTCCTTGATGCGCGCGCGCAGGCTCGTCCAGTCGAGGCTCGAGGAATCGTCGAGCTCGACGTAGCCGCCGCGCTCTTCCTTCAGGAGCTTGACGCTGTCCTGCGGGAGGATGCCGCGATCCCACAGGCTGCCCTTGTACGACGAGTAGCGTCCGCGCTCCGCCGCGAGCTCGGTCGACGCCCAGTACGCGTGATAGCAGACGGCTTCCATCGAGCGGTCGGCAAACTCCACGGCCGCGGGCGAGGCGTAGGGCACGCGCATGAGGTGCAGGCAGTCCTGGAAGCCCATGATGCCGAGGCCCACCGGACGGTGCTTCAGGTTGCTGTTGCGCGCCTTGGCGACGGCGTAATAGTTGATGTCGACCACGTTGTCGAGCATGCGCATCGCGGTGCGGATGGTGCGCGAGAGCTTGTCGTGGTCGAGCTGCCAGCCCTCATTTCCGTCAACGACCACCTTCTTCATGTGGGCGAGCATGTTGACCGAGCCCAGGTTGCACACTGCAATCTCGGTGTCGCTGGTGTTGAGCGTGATCTCGGTGCAGAGGTTGCTGCTGTGCACCGTGCCCACGTGCTGCTGCGGCGAGCGGACGTTGCACGCATCCTTGAACGTGATCCAGGGATGGCCGGTCTCGAACAGCATCGAGAGCATCTTGCGCCAGAGCTGCACCGCGGGAATCTTCTTGAAGAGCTTGAGCTCGCCGCGCGCGACCTTCTCCTCGTAGCGCTTGTACGCTTCCTCGAACGCGTGGCCCCACTTGTCGTGCAGGTCGGGCACGTCGGAGGGCGAGAACAGCGTCCAGTCGCCGCCTTCCACGACCCGCTTCATGAAGAGGTCGGGAATCCAGTTGGCGGTGTTCATGTCGTGCGTGCGGCGGCGATCGTCGCCGGTGTTCTTGCGGAGCTCCAGGAACTCCTCGATGTCGAGGTGCCACGTCTCGAGGTAGGTGCACACCGCGCCCTTGCGCTTGCCGCCCTGGTTCACCGCGACGGCGGTGTCGTTCACCACCTTGAGGAAGGGCACCACACCCTGCGACTTGCCGTTGGTGCCCTTGATGTGCGAGCCCATGGCGCGCACGTTGGTCCAGTCGTTGCCGAGGCCGCCCGCGAACTTGGAGAGGAGTGCGTTCTCCTTGATGGCCTCGTAGATGCCGTCGAGGTCGTCCGCCACCGTGGTGAGGTAGCACGACGACAGCTGCGAGCGATGCGTGCCCGAGTTGAAGAGCGTGGGCGTGCTCGACATGAAGTCGAACGTCGACAGCACGTTGTAGAACTCGATGGCGCGGGCTTCGCGATCGACTTCCTGCAGCGCGAGTCCCATGGCCACGCGCATGAAGAAGCACTGCGGCAGCTCGAAGCGGCGGCCGCCGACATATTGGTCGACGAGGAAGTAGCGGTCGTAGAGCGTCTGCAGGCCCAGGTAGCCGAACTGCAGGTCGCGCTCGGGCTTCAACGCCTCGCCGAGCTTCTTCATGTCGTACTGGAGGAGTGCCTCGTTCAAGAGCCCGATCTTCACGCCGTGCTTGACGAACTGCGGGAAGTACTCGGGATACTTGGTGGCCATGTCACCCTGCGTGGCTTCCTCGCCGAGCGCTTCGAAGCGCAGCGCGTCGAGCAGGAGGCGCGCGGTGACGTACGAGTACGCGGGGTCCTTCTCGATCAGCGCGCGTGCGGAGAGGACCACCCCCTTGCGCACTTCCTCGACGGGGACGCCGTCGTACAGATCCTTGAGCGTGGCCTTGAGGATGCGGTCGGCTTCGACGTCGGCCAGGCCCGCGCACGACTCGCGCACGAGCTGCGTGAGGCGGTCGAGGTCGAGCGGCCTGCGCTGGCCGTTCTCGGTCACGTTGATGGCGGGCTGCTCGAGGCCGGCCTTGTCCTTGCCCTTGGCCTGCGCGCGCTCCTGCGAGCGGCGCTCGCGATAGAGCACGTACGCGCGGGCGACTTCGTGCTCGCCGCCGCGCATGAGCGCGAGCTCGACCTGGTCCTGGATCTCCTCGATGTGGATCGCGCCGCCTTCCGGCTTGCGCTTGACGAGCGAGGACACGACGCCTTCGGTGAGCACCGTGACCTGCTCGCGCACGCGCGCGGAGGCCGCACCCTGGCCGCCGTTCACGGCCAGGAACGCCTTGGTCATGGCGATGGTGATCTTGGAGGGCTCGAAGCTCACCACCGAGCCGTTCCGGCGGATGACCTTGTATTGCGCGAAGCGCGGGTCGGCACCGCTTGCGACCGGACTGCCAGGCTCACCCACGACGAGGTCCCGGGGTGGGACGGGGGAATGGGTCGTGGCTTGCGCGCTGGCGATGTGCATGGATGTGTCTCCTGGCATTTCTTGTGTTGTTCCGACGGGTTTTTTTGCCGATTCCCGCGAGGGGTGCCTTTTCCGCGCAAAGGCCCGACTGGCGCGGGATTCCGAGGTGGCGGGACCGCCTTACTGCGGCCTTCTCCCCGTGGCTAGGGAGTCGTCCGGTCGAGTGCCTCGGATTCCGTTCTAAATCAAAATCTACAATATCTTGTGTTGAGGTGCTGCTTGAGATCAAAGGATAGTGGCAAGGTCGGCGGATCGCAAGCGGTATTTGATCCACAGGACGAGCTGCCGAAAAGGACAGGAAAAACAGGTCGATGGCGGCTCTTCCCTGGCATATGCAAGGTCAATACAGCCCCTATCCACAGGGTTACCCACCATTGCGGCAGCGCCGACGAACGGTCGTACGACGTTGCATCCTTGCGACACCGTGGGCGTTTTGCACCGCAACAGCCCAGCCGGTGCGCGAGGCTTGGGAGGCGCAGCGGTGAGAGGGCGCTGCGGCGCAGCGTGGACGTCCGTTCAGTCTTTTGATCAAAGCGGCTACCATGGCCGTTATGCGCGGCGCCGCCAACTTCACCTCGGCCATGGAAGTGGCCGCCGACCTGCGTGCGCGCATCCTGCGCGGTGAGTTGAAGCCCGGCGCGCGCCTCAAGATCGACGACGTGGCCACGCTGTGCGACGTGAGTCACATGCCGGTGCGCGTGGCGCTGCAGTCGCTCGAGGCGGAAGGCATTCTCGACGTCTATCCGCATCGCGGCGCCGTGATCAAGCCGGTCGATGCCAGGTTCGTGCGCAACGCGCTCGAGCTGCGCGCGGCGGTCGAGGTGATGCTCACCGAGTCGTGCGCGCGCCTCATCGACAAGGACGGCCTCATCGAGCTCGAGCGTCACGCGCAGGACTTCGAAGGGGCGGCGGAGCGCAACGATCCTCTCGCCATCGTCGACGCCAACCTGCGGCTGCACGACGCGATCGGCCGCACGGCGGACAATCCCGAGGCCATGCGCGTGCTCGCGCGCGGCCGGCTCCTGATCCAGGCACTGCGCGTGCGCTACGGCTTCGGACCGGGACGAGTGTATCGCGTCATCGCCGAGCATCGCGCGCTGCTGCACGCGATCGCGCGCAAGGACGTGCGCAGGGCCGGCGAGGTGGCGCGCCGCCACTGCGAGGGCGCGCGCGACGAGCTGCTGGCGCTGCTCTAATCGCTAGATCGGCGAGACCAG
>CAZIZD010000025.1:4760-19824 GCA_964543615.1 uncultured Alcaligenaceae bacterium
GAAGGCCGCGAGATTGTCGACCACGAACTGGCCGAGCGCATCGCGCGTGGCCTGCGTCCCGCTCGCCGCGTGCGGATTGAGCACGACGTTGTCGAGCGAGCGCAGCGCGGCGGGCACGTGCGGCTCGTTGGCGAACACGTCGAGTCCCGCGCCCGCGAGCCGGCCGTGGGTGAGGGCGTCCACGAGATACGGCTCGTCGACGACCGTGCCGCGCGACACGTTGACGATATAGCCCGCGGGTCCGAGCGCGTCGATGACCGCGCGTCCGACGAGGCCGCGGTTCTCCGCCCGCCCGGGGACCGCGACTACGAGGAACTTCACGTTGCGCGCAAGCTCGACGGGATCGTCGTAGTAGCGGTAGGTCACGTCCTCCTGGCGATGGCGGCCGTGGTAGGCGATGTCCATCGCGAAGCCCGCCGCGCGTCGCGCCACCGCCTTGCCTATCGCGCCCAGGCCCAGGATGCCGATGCGCTCGCCCCAGACCTTGTCGGTGAGGATCGGCGGGTCCGGCATCCATTGCCCCGCGCGCACCCTGCGATCGAAGGCCGCCGTGCGTCGCACGGTCGCGAGCAGCAACGCGAGCGCGGCGTCGGCCACGCACTCGGCCGCCGCGGAGGGCGAGTTGGTCACCGCGATGCCCAGCCTGCGCGCGGCCTCGACGTCGATGCCGTCGTAACCGGTGCCGGAGGAGGCGATGATGCGCAGCCGGGGCAGCCGCTCCATGAGCGCGCCCGGCAGGGGATAGTCGCCGCGCGTCGCGATGGCGGTGAGGCGCGGGGCGAGCTCGCGGATCAGCGCATCCCGGTCCGGCACGGTGTCGTAGCGATGCACGACGTATGTCGCCTCGAGCTGCGCCTGCGTACGCTCGATGAGCGTGCGCATGAGGAGGATCTCCGGGCGTGGCATGGTCGGCGTCGGTCGGGCGCGAACGAGGGTGGTGTGACCCAATCTAGCAATTTGATCAAAGATTGGCTAGAGTCGGCGGGACCCGTTCGATGGGCGGAAGGAGACTCGAAGATGAAACCGATGCGCGCGTTCGCGTTGTGTGCGATGGCGATGGGCCTGGGGCTGGCGGCGGTGGACGCGGCCGCGCAGGCGTATCAGACCAAGCCCGTCAAGCTCGTGATCGCGTTCCCGCCCGGCGGTACGTCGGACTTCGTGGGCCGCGTCGTGGCCGACAAGATGTCCCAGTTCCTGGGACAGCCGATCGTGATCGAGAACAAGCCCGGCGCGACCGGGATGATCGGCACGCAGTACGTGCAGCAGGCAGCACCCGACGGCTACACGCTGCTCCTGGCACCTTCGGACTTCACGCTCACGCCCGGGCTGCAGGCCAAGCCGCCGTACGACCCGGTGAAGGACTTTGCGGCCATCGGCCTCTTCATCAACTACCCGCACGTGATCGTCGCGTACCCGGGGCTGCCGGCCAACACGCCGAAGGAGCTGATTGCGCTCGCGAAGTCGAAGCCCGGCGTGATCAACTTCGCCTCCGGCGGCAGCGGCGGGTCCAACCACATTTCGGGCATCGCGTTCTCGCACGCCGCGGGCATCGACATGACGCACGTGCCGTACAAGGGCAACGGTCCCGCGATCACCGACCTCCTCACCGACCGCGTGCAGATCCTCTTCACGTCGATCGGTCCGGTCGAGGCGCATCTGAAGGCCGGCAAGTTGAAGGCCATCGGCGTCACGGGCCCGAGGCGGCTCGCGGCATTGCCTGATGCGCAGACGGTGAGCGAGAGCGCGCTGCCGGGTTACGCGTTCCTCACCTGGTACGGGCTTGCCGCACCCGCGGGGACGCCACGCGCGATCATCGATCGTCTCAACGCCGACCTGCGCAAGACCATGGCCTCGCCCGAAGTGATCGAGAAGCTCGCCAACATCGGCGGCGACCTCACCGTGAACTCGCCCGACGAGTTCACGGCGATGATCAAGAGCGAAGTGGGGCGTTGGCAGAAGCTCGCGAAAGACACGAACCTCAAACTGGACTAAGGACGATCATGCGCGCGAATGCAAGCAAGCGCCTGGCGCGTGAAGGCACGCGCGCGGCCATCGGCACCATGTGCAACTGCGCGAGTCCGCTCATCGCGGAATGGCTCGGTCACTGCGGCTACGACTTCGTCGTGGTCGACATGCAGCACGGCGAGAACAACCTGGACAGCGTGCAGTCGATGCTGCAGGCGCTGTCATCCACCAACGCCACGCCCGTCGTTCGCGTTCCCGGCAACGTGTCGATGTACATCCAGCGCGTGCTCGACCTCGGCGCCTATGGCGTGATCGTGCCGCAGGTGAACACGCGTGAAGAGGCGGTGGAAGTGGTGGCCAACGTGCGCTACGCGCCGCGCGGTCATCGCAGCTGGGGACCGGTGCGCGGGGCGGTCTACGGCGGCTCGGACTACTTCTCGAACTCGGCGGACGAGCTGCTCACGCTCGTGATGCTGGAGTCGCGGCAGGCGGTGGACAACGCGCGCGACATAATGGCGGTCGACGGCATCGACGGTTGCTTCGTGGGGCCTGCGGACCTGGGGATCTCGCTCGGACACTCGCCCGACGCGCTGCCTGCGATGCACCCCGAGACCGATGCCGCGATCGCGTCCATCGCGGCGGCTGCCAAAGCCAACGGCAAGATCGCTGGCATCCACGCGTTCAGCACGGACGACGCGAGGAAGCGCATTGCGCAGGGCTACCGCTTCATGACGGTGATGGCGGAGACGCGCATGATTCGCGCAGGCGCCACCGAGGTGCTCGCCGCGTTGCGTTCGTGACGATTGGTGGTTGACGCGGCCGCGCGCGGGCCGCAGCATTGCCGCATGAAGATTGCGGCTTTCGTTGCCTGTGTGTGCTTCGGCGCGGCTTCCGTCGCCGGTGCGCAGAAATTCGTCGTCGCCGCGCCAGCGGGCTCGGGTGCGGACGTCGTCGCGCGCGCCATCGCTGCGAAGATGGGCGCGACGGTCGAGAACGGCACGCCCGAGACGGTGGCGAAGGCCGCACCGGACGGCGCAACACTCTTGTTCGCGACCCCGACGCTCACCGCCTCCATCGCACTTTCGAAAGTACCCTTCGACGGATTGCGTGCGTTCGCGCCGGTGGGACGTGTCGCCAACGAGCCCTTCGTGCTGGTCGCGACCTCGACGCTCTCTACCTCGTCGCTGTTCGACTTCATCGCACTCGCCAAGGCCAATCCCGGGCAGATCTCGTACGCCTCGGCGGGCCGCGGCAGCGCGTCGCATCTTGCGTTCGAGTTGCTGAAGTCCGCGGGCACCGTCAACCTGAAGCACGTGGCCGCGCGGTCCATCGAGGATGCGGTCGCCGACGTGATCGCCGGCAACGCGAAGGTCGCGTTCGCGCCCTACGGATCGGTGTCGGCGGCGTTGCGCGCGGGCAAGCTCAAGGCGCTGGCGGTGACGGGACCGCTTCGATTGCCCCTCCTGCCCGATGTTCCCACGATGCGCGAGTCGGGTCTCCTCGACTACGCATTCGACGCGTGGCTCGGCGTGCTCGCGCCTGCGACGGCCTCCAAGGCCACCGTCGATCGCGTGAACGAGGCCCTGCGCAAGGCGATGCAGGCACCGGATCTGCGCGACAAGCTGATCGCGCTCCTCGGCGTGGAGCCGCGGGTCTCCACCCCGGACGAATTCGCCGCGGCGCTGAAGCGCGACGTGGCGACGTTCGAGAAGGTCGGGCGGGAGCTGGGTTTCAGGCTCGACTAGCTGCGCGGCTTCATCGCGCTTTGCGGCACAGCACCTGGCGGATCTTGCCGTCGCGCGTCTCCTGCGGCTCGCCGGCATCGAGGCGCACGGTCACGTTGCGAAGATCGTGCGCCGCGAGATAGGCCTGCAGTGCCCGCATCGCCAACCCGCCATGCTTGCGGTCGGCGCGCATGAGGCGCAGCGCCAGCGCGTCGGGCGCTTCCTGCACGATCTGGAAGCGATGCACGTGCGCGCCGTCCTCGACGACGGTCGACACCGCGAGCGGTGGCAGCTTGACGATGGCGCCATCGGCGGCGCGCAGTGCGAGGACGTCGTCGGCGCGTCCCTCGAGGTCGATGGCGGGCAGCGGATTACCGCACGGGCAGGGCTCGGGGTGCGCGCGCACGCGGTCGCCCAGGTCGTAGCGCAGGATCGGCTGCACGGAATTCGCGAGATTCGTGAGCAGCACGGTGTGCGAGAGCTCGCCGGGCGGCGTGGGCGCGTAGTTGCGATCCACCGGCTCCAGCACGACGTAGTCCGCATTGACGTGAATTGCGCCGCGCGCACACGCGTAGCCGATCGACAGGCATTCGGAGGCGCCGTACTCGTCGTGCACGGGGCACCCGAAGGCCTCCTCGATGAGCGTGCGGTTGGAGGGTGAAAGCGCTTCGCCGCCGGACCACAGTCCGGCGAGATCGAGGTGGAGCCTGCCTTGCTGCTGCTCCTCGGCGAGAAGGGCGAGCACCGTCGGATAGCTCGCGACGAACGCGGGATCGTACTTCGCGAGCGCAGCGACGAGCTTCGGCAGAGGCATGGTCACCGCGAAGCTCGTCATGTCGAGCCACGGCCGGCTGCGTGCCTGCCTGCGCCACGCCGTGATGGCCGCGAAGTGGTCGCTGTCGGCGGTAACGAGCGCCGCGCGCCCGCTTCGATACGCGGCGCTCCAGTGCGCGAGCGCACCCGTGAGCTGCACGGTCACCAGCGCATCGTAGATCGTGAGCGCGGCGGGGTCCTGCAGGAACACGCCGGGCGTGCCCGTGGTGCCGGAGCTGGTCCACACGACGTAACGGCCGCGGAAGCGCTCCCCGATGTGGGCGCGCGAGCGCATGAATCGCTCGACGTCGCGCCGCTCGATGGCGGGGTCGGTGACCCAGTCGTCGAACGCGGCCATGAGGGAATCCTTGGTCACCGGCGGAAGGTCGGCGAGTTTGGGTTCGGACGGCGCGTGGCGATAGTGCTCGCGATAGAAGGGCGAGTGGATGCGGGCGTGCGCGATGCGCTCGGCGAGACGGTGGCGGCAGGCGGCTTCGATCGCCGCCGGGCCGAGGCTGCGCGTCCACCAGAGGCTTGCGACGGCCGTCCCCACGGCCCAGGGCTCGAAGGCCGCATCGACGGTGTCGGGGGGCGGAAGGGTGGGCCGCATCGCGGAGTCCGGAGGACGGTTCCACTGTAGGCCCGCAATGGCCGGCCGTATTCACCTGACGCAAAGCTCGTGCATGTTGCTTAACGCACGGTCGAAGGGGCACACTTGCCGGATATGCTCCGCTTCTCCGCCAACCTTTCCTTCCTGTTCAACGAGGTGCCGTTCCTCGAGCGCTTCGGGGAGGCCGCGCACGCGGGATTCCGCGCCGTGGAATTCGCCTTCGGCTACGACTACCAGGCGCGCGACATCGCGGCCCGCGTAGCGGAGCACAAGCTCGAGGTCGTGCTGATCAACGCGCCGCCGGGCAACCTCGAGGCCGGCGATCGCGGACTCGCGTCGCTGTCGGGCCGCGAGCACGAATTCGCGGCCAGCGTCGTCACGGCGCTTCGTTATGCGCAGGCATTGAAGTGCCCGCGCGTGCACGTCATGGCGGGGGTGCTGCCCGAAGGCGCGGACGACGAAGAACGTGCGCGGCGGCTTCGCACCTACAAGCGCAACCTGCGCTTCGCGTGCCAGGAAGCCGCCGAGCAGAACGTCACGATCCTGATCGAGCCCCTGAACCTGCGCGACAACCCGCGCTACCTCATCTCGAAGCAGGCCGAGGCGCACGCGATCCGCGAGGAAATTGCGATGCCCAACCTCAAGGCGCAGATGGATCTGTATCACGCGCAGGTCATGGAAGGCGACCTCGCGACCAAGATCCGCCGCTACCTCCCGCAGGTGGGTCACGTCCAGATTGCGGGCGTGCCGGGACGCAACGAGCCCAACGTCGGCGAGGTCAACTACGAGTACCTGTTCCGCCTGCTCGACGAGCTCAAGTACGACGGGTGGATCGGCTGCGAGTACCGGCCCGCGACCAACACGGCCGCGGGGCTTGCGTGGCTCTACAAGCTCATCGACCGCCGGCCGTCCTGATTCGCGCGTCCCTCGGCGCTAGAGCGCGACGCTCATCCCGCCGTCCATGACGAGCAGCTGCCCCGTCATGTAGTTGGCGGCGTTCGACGCGAGGAACACCGCCAGTCCCGCGATCTCCGGCGGCTCGCCCCATCGTCCCGCGGGCGTGCGCTTCTTCACCCAGGCGTCGAATTCGGCGTTGTCGAGCAGGGCACGGTTCATCTCGGTGGCGAAGTAGCCGGGGGCGATCGCGTTGACCTGGATGTTGTGCTGCGCGAGCTCGATGGCCATGCCGCGCGTGAGCTGGCGCACGCCGCCCTTGGCGGCCGTGTAGGGCACGACGGTGGGACGCGCGAGGTCGCTCATGAGGGAGGCGATGTGGATGATCTTGCCCTGCTTGCGCGCGATCATGCCCGGCACCACGGCCTGCGACACCACGAAGGGCGCCGTGAGGTTGGTGGCGATGATGTCGTCCCAGTCCGCTTGCGGAAACTCCGCGAACGGCGCGCGGCGCTGGATGCCGGCGTTGTTGACGAGGATGTCGATGTGTCCGTGGCGCGCGACGATGGCGTCGACGGCCGCGTGGATGGCGTCGCGCTTGGTGACGTCGAATACCGCGACGTCCGCGCCCGGGATCGACTGCGCCGCCTTGTCGAGGTCCGCCTGGCGGCGGCCGTTCAGCACCACGGTGGCGCCGGCGTCCGCCATGCCCTTGGCGATGGCAAAACCGAGTCCGCGATAGGCGCCCGTGACGAGCGCGACGCGCCCGGTGAGGTCGAAGAGGGTTGTCATCCCGCGATTCTAAGGCTTTGCGACGGCGAGCTGCGTCGCGTCCCATCCGCCGCCCATCGCGCGCACGAGGTTGACGCTCGCGGTGAGCCGTCGTGCGGTAATGCCGAGGGCGGTGCGCTCGTTGTTGAGCGCGTTGGCCTGCAGCACCACGACCGCGATGTAGCTCGTCGTGCCCGCGCGGTACTGGTTCTGCGCAATGGTGGCGGACTGCCGCGCGGCAACGACCGCCTCCTGCTGCACCGTAGCCTCCTGCGCGAGCAGGTCGAGCGCGACGAGATTGTCCTCGACCTCCTGGAAGCTGGTGAGCACCGTGGAGCGGTAGCTCGCGACGGTCTGGTCGTAGGCCGCGATGGCCTGCTCCTTCTGCGCCGTGCGCAGGCCGCCGTCGAAGATCGCCTGGGCAAGTGCGGCGCCGAGCGTCCAGTAGTGGTTCGGAAACGACAGGAGGCTGCCGATCACCGAGCTTTGCAAGCCTCCGTTGGCGGAGAGCGTCACGTTGGGATAGAACGCCGCCTGCGCGACGCCGATCTGCGCATTGGCGGCGGCGGCGCGGCGCTCCGCGGCGGCGATGTCGGGCCTCCGCTCGAGCAGCGCGGAGGGCACGACGAGCGGAATGTCGGGGTACACGGCCGCGAGCGTGGGCTGCGGCGCTATCGCGAGCTCGGAAGGCGGCTTGCCGACGAGCACCGCAATGGCGTGCTCGAGCTGCGCGCGCGAGATGCGCGCGTCGTACACCTGCGCCTGCGTCGACTTCAACTGCGCCTCGGCCTGGGCGACGTCGCCGCGCGCGACGATGCCGGCGGCGTACTGGTTGCGCGTGAGCTGCAGCGACTTGTCGAAGGCCTCGACCGTGTCCTGGAGCAGCGCGATCTGCGCGTCCTGCACTCGCAGCAGGAAGTAGTTCTGCGCGACCGAGGCCTGCACAGACAGGCGCGCGTTGGCGAGGTCGGCCTCGGTGGCCTGCGCGCTCGCGCCCGCGGACTCGACGTTGCGCCGGATGCCGCCCCACAGGTCCGGCTCCCAGCTCGCGCCGAGCGCCACGTTGTAGGCAGCGTTGGTGTTGCGTCCTGCAACTTCGCTGTTCGCGCTGTTGCGCGAGGCCCCGGCGCCCGCGTTCACCATGGGCCACAGCGCGGCGCGCGCCGCCTGCGTGCCCGCGTTGGCCTGGCGCACGCGTGCCTCGTACAGCGCGATGTTGAAATTGTCGATGTCCACCCGCTCGACGAGGCCGTTCAGCACCGGGTCGTTGTAGGCCTCCCACCACTTGCCGCGTGGCGCCGCGTCGGCGGGCTGCGCCGTCTTCCAGCCCTCGGCCTCCTTGTAGGCGGCAGGCGTGGGCGCGGTCGGGCGCACGTAGTCGGGGCCGACCATGCAGCCGCCGAGCGCGAACGCCAGAATCAGGGTCAGTTTCGATTCGATCTTCAATCTATCCTCGCACGTGCGCAGGCGCCCCCGGTAACTCGGGCTCGACCCTGCGCGACTTGCGGCGGCCGAAGCGTGCGAGGCCCCACAAGCGCAAGCGATCGAGGTAGAGATAGACCACGGGGGTGGTGTAGAGGGTAAGGAGTTGCGAGAGTGCGAGACCGCCGAGGATGGCAATCCCGAGCGGACGCCGCATCTCCGCGCCGTCGCCCGCGGACAGCGCGAGGGGCAGCGCGCCCAGCAGCGCGGCCATGGTTGTCATCATGATCGGGCGGAAGCGCACGAGGCAGGCCTCGAAGATCGCGTCGCGCGTGGAAAGTCCGCGCTCGCGCTCGCCGGCGAGCGCCACGTCGATCATCATGATCGCGTTCTTCTTGACGATGCCGATGAGCAGGATCACGCCGATGAACGCGATGATCGAGAACTCGGTGTTGAAGGCCTTGAGCGCGAGCAGGGCGCCGACCCCCGCCGAGGGGAGCGTCGAGAGGATCGTGATCGGGTGCACGAAGCTCTCGTACAGCACGCCGAGCACGATGTAGACCGTGAGCAGCGCTGCGAGGATGAGCCACGGCTGGCTCGACAGCGACGACTGGAACGCGCGCGCCGTCCCCTGGAACGTGCCGCGGATCGAGGCGGGCACGCCGATGCGCAGAAGCTCCTGGTCGATCGCGCGCGTGGCCTGCGAGAGCGAGACGTTCTCGGGCAGGTTGAACGAGACGGTCGAGGCGACGAACTGGCCCTGGTGGTTGACGCCGAGCGGCGTGCTCGTGGGACCGTACTTGGCGAACGCCGACAGCGGCACCTGCGTTCCGTTCGACGTGCTCACGTACACGTTGGACAGCGTTTCCGGCGACTGCCACCACTCGGGCGAAGCCTCCATCACGACGCGATATTGGTTGAGTTTTTCGTAGATCGTCGAGACCTGGCGCTGTCCGAAGAGATTGTTGAGCGTGGTGTCGACCATGCGCGCCGTCACCCCCAGCCGCGAGGCGGCGTCGCGGTCGATCACGAGCGACGTCTGCAGTCCCTTGTCCTGCGTGTCGGTGTTGACGTCGGCGAGCTCGGGCAGGTTCGACATCGCCGCGCGGATCTTGGGCTCCCAGGCGCGAAGCTCCGCGAGGTCGTCGGCCTGGAGCGTGTACTGGAACGTGGCATTGCTCGTGCGGCCGCCCATGCGGAAGTCCTGCACGGGATTGAGGAAGAGGCTCGCGCCCGGCTCGCGGGCGAGCTTGGGACGCAGGCGCGCGATCACCTGATCGGCGGATTCCTTGCGTTCCTTGAGCGGCTTGAGCACGATGAACATGAAGCCCGAGTTGCGCTGCGCCCCGCCCGTGAATCCCACCACGTTCTCGACCGCCGGATCGTCCTGGATGATGCGCATAAAGCTCGTGAGCTTGCCGCGCATCGCCTGGAACGAGATGCTCTGGTCTGCCTGGATGCCGCCCACGAGGCGCCCTGTGTCCTGCGTGGGGAAGAAGCCCTTGGGGATGTTGATGTAGAGCCACACGTTGAGACCCACCGTGGCCACGAGCACGAGCAGGACGACGGGCGCGAAACGCAGGCTCCACGCAAGGCTCGCGCGATAGCCGCGCAGCACCCACGCGCCGAACCGCTCGAGCGCCAGCGAGGCGCGGTTGGGCCGGCGCTCGGCGGCGGGCCGCAGGAGCCGCGCGCACATCATGGGCGAGGTCGACAGCGAGACGACGAGCGAGACCAGGATCGCCGCCGACAGCGTGATGGCGAACTCGCGGAAGAGGCGCCCCACGATCCCCCCCATGAGCAGGATCGGGATGAACACCGCGACCAGCGAGATGCTCATCGCAAGCACCGTGAAGCCCACTTCGCGTGCGCCCTTCACCGCGGCCTCGTAGGGGCTCATGCCGCGCTCGACGTGGCGCATGGTGTTCTCGAGCACCACGATCGCGTCGTCGACCACGAACCCCGTCGCGATGGTGAGCGCCATCAGCGTGAAGTTGTTCACCGAGAATCCGGCGAGGTACATGATCCCGAAGGTTGCCACCAGCGAGACGGGCACGGCGACCGCCGGCACGAGCGTGGCGCGGCCGTTGCGCAGGAACAGGAACACCACGAGGATCACGAGCCCGACGGCGATGGCGAGCGCGTTGCCGGTATCCCGCAGCGAGGCGCGGATCGTGCTCGTGCGCTCCATCGCGACATTGAGGTCGATGGCCGCCGGGATCGATGCGCGCAGCGACGGCAGGAGCGCGTTCACGCGGTCGACGGTCTCGATGATGTTGGCGTTGGGCTGCCGGTTGATGATGAGCAGCACCGAAGGCTTGCCGTTGGCCATGCCCGCGTTGCGCAGGTCCTGCACCGAGTCGACCACGGTCGCGACGTCGGGCAGTCGCACGGGCGCGCCGTTGCGGTACGCGACGATGAGCGGCAGGTAGTCGGCGGCCTTCTTCGCCTGGTCGTTGGCGTAGATCTGCCAGTGCCGGTCGTCTTCCTCGACCATGCCCTTGGGACGGTTGGCGTTTGCCGTGGTAATGGCGTTGCGCACGTCCTCGGTGCCGATGCCGTACTTGTTGAGCGCGGTGGGATTGAGCTCGACGCGCACCGCGGGAAGCGAGCTGCCGCCGACGGTGACCTGGCCCACGCCCTCCACCTGCGAGAGCTTCTGCGCGAGGATGGTCGAGGCCGCGTCGTACATCTGGCCCTGCGTCATGGTGGGCGAGGTGAGCGCCAGGATCATGATCGGCGCGTCGGCCGGATTCACCTTGCGATACGTCGGGTTGTTGGGCAGGCTCGACGGCAGCAGCACGCGCGCGGCGTTGATCGCGGCCTGCACGTCGCGCGCCGCGCCGTCGATGTCGCGGGAGAGGTCGAACTGCAGCGTCACGCGCGTGTTGCCGAGCGAGCTCGACGACGTCATCTCGGTGACGCCGGCGATCCGTCCCAGCGCGCGCTCGAGTGGTGTCGCGACGGTGGCCGCCATCGTCTCCGGGCTCGCGCCAGGGAGATTGGCCTGCACCGAGATCGTGGGGAAATCGACCTGGGGCAGGGGTGAGACGGGCAGCAGGCGAAACGCCAGTGCGCCGGCGAGCGCAACTCCCACCGTCAGCAGGGTCGTGGCGACGGGGCGGTCGATGAAGAGCTTCGACGGGTTCCACATGGCGTCAGCCCGACGTTTCAGGGCTTCGCGCCGGCTCCGGCGCCCGGCGGAACCTCGCCGCCAGCCGGTCGAAGTACAGGTAGATCACGGGCGTGGTGAAAAGCGTGAGCGCCTGCGAGAAGATCAAGCCGCCGACCATCGTGATGCCGAGCGGATGGCGCAGCTCCGAGCCTTCTCCCCAGCTGATCATGAGCGGCAGCGCGCCCAGGATCGCCGCCATGGTCGTCATCATGATCGGGCGAAAGCGCAGGAGGCAGGCCTCGTAGATTGCCTCTCGCGGCGGGAGTCCGCGCGTGCGCTCGGCGTCGAGCGCGAAGTCGATCATCATGATCGCGTTCTTCTTCACGATGCCGATGAGCAGGATGATGCCGATGATCGCGATGATCGAAAGGTCGTTGCCCGTCAGCATCAGTGCGAGCAGCGCGCCCACGCCCGCCGACGGCAGCGTCGACAGGATCGTGATGGGGTGGATGAAGCTCTCGTACAGCACGCCCAGCACGATGTACATCGTGACGATCGCGGCGAGGATGAGCCAGAGCTCGTTGGCGAGCGCCGCCCGGAACGCGAGCGCCGCGCCCTGGAAATTGATGGTCACGCTCGGGGGAATCGCGAGCTCCGCGCGTGCCGCTTCGACGGCCTTGACCGCGTCGCCCAGCGATGCGCCTGGTGCCAGGTTGAAGGACACCGTCGCCGCCGGAAACTGCCCGATGTGATTGATCGCGAGCGGCGCCGACCGTTCGATCACCCGCACTACCGTCGACAGCGGCACCTGTTGCGCGGGTTGGCCTGGCACGTTCGAGGTGACGTAGAGGTTCTCGATCGACGCGGGTCCGCGCTGGTATTCGGGCTTGACCTCGAGCACCACGCGGTACTGGTTGGTCTGCGTGAAGATGGTCGACACGAGCCGCTGGCCGAAGGCGTTGTAGAGCGCGTTGTCGATGGCCGCAGGCGTGATGCCGAGGCGGCTTGCGGTGGGGCGGTCGATCTCCACGAATGCCATGAGGCCGCTGTCCGAGAGATCCGAAGCGACATCCGCGAGGTGGCGTTCCTGCTGCAGGCGCAGGACGAGCTTCGGCACCCACTCGCTCAAATTGGCGGTATCGACGCTCTCCACGGTGAACTGGTACTGCGTGCGGCTCACGCGGTCCTCGATGGTCAAGTCCTGCACCGGCTGCATGTACAGCGTGATGCCCGGAACGTTGCGCAGCTTGGGCTGCAGGCGCCGGATCACCTCGCTCGCGGTCGCGTCACGCTGTGCGCGGGGCTTCAGGTTGATGAGCATGCGGCCGCTGTTGAGTGTGGCGTTGGTGCCGTCCACGCCGATGAACGAGGAGAGGCTCGCAACGGCCGGGTCCTGCAGCACCACTTCGGCCAGCGCCTGCTGGCGCTCGGCCATCGCGGCGAACGAGATCGTCTGCGGCGCTTCCGAGATGCCCTGGATCGCGCCCGTGTCCTGCACCGGGAAAAAGCCTTTCGGAATCGCGACGTAGAGCACCACGGTGACGACCAGCGTGAGGATCGCGACCATCAGGGTCGCGAACTGGCGGTCGAGCACCCACGTGAGCATCCGCCCGTAGCGGTGGATGACGCGGTCGAACAGCGCGCCGCTCCACCGGTAGAAGCGCGTCTGCCGCTCCTCTGGCGTGTGGCGCAGGAGCTTCGCGCACATCATGGGCGTGAGCGTGAGCGACACCACGGCAGAGATGAGGATTGCCACGGCGAGCGTGATCGCGAACTCGCGGAACAGCCGGCCCACCACGTCGCCCATGAAGAGCAGGGGGATCAGCACCGCGATGAGCGAGAACGTCAGCGAGATGATCGTAAAGCCGATCTGCCGCGTGCCCTCGAGGGCCGCGTCGAGCGGCTTGTCGCCGCGCTCGATGTAGCGCGCGATGTTCTCGATCACCACGATCGCGTCGTCGACCACGAAGCCGGTGGCGATGACGAGCGCCATCAGCGTGAGGTTGTTGATCGAGAATCCGGCGAGGTACATCACGCCGAACGTGCCGACGATCGACAGCGGCACCGCGACGCTCGGGATGATCGTCGCGGCGACGTTGCGCAGGAACAGGAAGATCACCATCACCACCAGCGCGACCGCGAGCATCAGCTCGAACTGCACGTCGCGCACCGAGCCTCGGATGGTGTTGGTGCGGTCGGTGAGGAGCGTCACGTCGACGGCGGACGGCAGCGACGCCTGCAGCTGCGGCAGGAGCTGCTTCACGCGGTCGACCACTTCGATCACGTTGGTGCCGGGCTGCCGCTGCACGTTGACGATGATCGCGGGTGTCGCGTTTGCCCACGCGGCGAGACGGACGTTCTCGGCCCCGTCGACGGTGTCCGCGATGTCAGAGAGGCGGATCGGCGCGCCGCCCCGATAGGCGACGATCAGCGAGCGGTACTCGTCGGCGG
Source organism: uncultured Alcaligenaceae bacterium (assembly GCA_964543615.1). Classification (GTDB taxonomy): domain Bacteria; phylum Pseudomonadota; class Gammaproteobacteria; order Burkholderiales; family Casimicrobiaceae; genus VBCG01. Next base: position 18,526 of record CAZIZD010000025.1, read on the forward strand.
ACTTGAGCTGGTCGTTGGCGTCGATGGTCGAGGCGCGATACGGGCCGTCGAACGAGCCCTTGGCCTGGTTGGTGTTGGCGTTGGCGATCGACGTGCGCACGTCCTCGAGCGAGAGGCCGTACGCGGCTAGTGCCTTGGGATTGACCTGGATGCGCACGGCGGGGCGCTGGCCGCCGCTGAGCGAGACGAGGCCCACGCCCGGAAGCTGCGAGATCTTTTGCGCGACGCGCGTATCCGCGATGTCCTGCAGCTTGGTGAGCGGCAGCGTCTTCGACGAGAGCGCGAGCGTGAGGATGGGCGTGTCCGCCGGGTTGACCTTGTTGTAGATCGGAGGACTGGGAAGGTCGGTGGGCAGCAGGTTCGCGGCGGCATTGATCGCTGCCTGCACCTCCTGCTCCGCGATGTCGAGCGAGAGCGCCAGGCTGAACTGCAGCGTGATCACCGACGCGCCACCGGAGCTCGTCGACGACATCTGGTTGAGGCCGGGCATCTGGCCGAACTGCCGCTCGAGCGGCGCGGTGATCGACGACGCCGTCACGTCCGGACTCGCGCCCGGGTAGAGCGTCACCACCTGGATCGTCGGATAGTCGACCTCGGGCAGCGCCGAGAGCGGCAGCACGCGATACGCGATGATCCCGGCGAGCAGGATCGCCACCATGAGCAGCGTGGTGGCGACCGGCCGCAGGATGAAGAGGCGGGACGGATTCACGTGATGGCCAATCCGTGAGGCGTGCGGGATCGGGACAAGGTCACGGCCCCTTCATCCCTCCGCCGCCCGAGCCGGGGCCGGGCGCTTCGGGACCGCTCTCCGGCGCCTTCTGGGGCGGACCCTTGCCGCTGCCGTCGCCCTTGCCACCCCCGGGCCGTTCGCCCTTCTGCCCGCGCGGCCCGCCCTGCTTGGGCGGCGCCACCGCCTGCCCCTCGCGCGTGGTGAGCTCGACGCGCGCGCCCTCGCGCAGCTTGTCGGCGCCGTCGACGACCACGCGCATGCCCGGCCGCACGCCGCTCGTGACCACGCTGGTCTCGCCCTGCTGCGGCCCGAGCTTTACCGGGACGACGGTGACCGTCTGGTCCTCCTTGACGACGTACACGAACGTGCCCGGCGCGCCGCGCTGGATTGCGGCGGTAGGCACGAGGGTGGCGTCCTCCAGCGTCTGCGTCAGCATGCGCACGTTGACGAACTGGTTGGGGAAGAGGGCCATGTTCTCGTTCCCGAACTCGGCCTTCATCTTGATCGTGCCCGTCGCGGTGTCGATCTGGTTGTCCGCGGTGATGAGCCGCCCCGTGGCGAGCTTGTTC
>CAZIZD010000026.1:0-19428 GCA_964543615.1 uncultured Alcaligenaceae bacterium
GCCGCTCGCCCAGCGATACTTCGAGCAAGGCATGACGCTCACTTGGGGTTTCAACCCCGCCGAAGCGGCGCGCTCGTTCGCTGCCGCCACACGGGCCGATCCCAAGTGTGCGGCCTGCTGGTGGGCCCTTGCATGGGTTCAGGGGCCCACGATCAACGCGGACATGGACCCCGCCGCTGCATCCGGCGTGGCGATGGCGCTGCGCAGGGCGCGCGCCACCGCCGCGACGACTGCGCCACGCTATCGTGGGCTGATCGATGCTCTCACGGCGCGGCATCCGGACACCGGGAAGGTGAATGAGGAGGCGTACGCAACGAAGATGCGTGCCCTCGCGCGACGCTTTCCGGACGACGCCCTGGTGGCGACGCTCGCAGCGGAAGCCGAGCTCAACCTGCACCCGTACGACTGGTGGAACGCCGACGGCTCGCCCAAGCCCTGGACCCCCGCGACGCTCGACTTGCTCGCGCGCGCACTCGCATTATCCCCAGGCCAGCCCGGCGCCAATCACTACTGGGTGCACGTGATGGAAAGCTCTCCGCATCCCGAGCGCGCGCTCGAGAGCGCGGCCCGGCTCGCGTCCGTCGCGCCGGGCTCGGGCCACCTGCTGCACATGCCCGCGCACATCTACATGCGAACGGGGCGTTACGCCGACGCGACGCGCGCCAACGAAGCCTCGATCGCGGCCGACCGCGCGTATCTTGCGCAGGTGGATGCGCAGCGCGCCTATCGCGTGGGCTACGTCGCGCACAACCATCACTTCCTCTATGCGTCGGCCGCCATGCAGGGCGCGAGCGCCAAGGCGATCGCGGCCGCCGACGCGGCGTATCCGGCGGCGTGCGCGCCGGGGCGAGCCGATCTCGGCAGCGGCATCGTCCAGCACTATGCCGTGCTCCCGCTTTACGCCCGCCTGCGTTTCGGTCGCTGGGACGACATCTTGCGGGGCACGCTTCCGCCGGAGGGCCCCGAGCCCTATCCGCAGGCGATCTGGCACTTCGCGCGCGGCATGGCGTACGCGCGCACCGGGAAGATCGCCGACGCGCGTCGCGAGCTGGCGAGCCTCGACGCGGTCGCCCGCGCACCCGCGCTCGCGGCGGCAAGGATCAAGAACATCAATGCCGCCGCCTCGCTCGTGCGCATTGCGCAGCTGAGCCTCGCGGGTGCGATCGACCTCGCCGAAGGTCGCGTGGACGATGCGATCAGTTCGCTTAAGGAAGCCACGGCGATCGAGGACGATCTCAAGTACGACGAGCCGCACCTGTGGTATGCCCCGACGCGACATGCCCTGGGCGCGGCCCTGCTACGCGCGGGACGGCACGCGGAGGCCGAGAAGAGGTTTCGCGAGGACCTCGCGCACTACCCCGGCAATGGCTGGTCCCTCGCGGGGCTCGAAACGGCACTGCGCGCGGGCGGAAGGGTAAGGGAAGCCTCGGAAGCCGGGGCCAATGCACAAGCGGCGTGGCGCGATGCCGACGTTCCGCTTGCCGCCATGGGCACGTTCTAGCGGGAAGCGGCTCGCGCCAGGGAGTGGCGCCCGAGGTCCAAGCCTCAATGCGCAATCATCATCACACCGGACGCCGCGACGAGCAGGACCCCGATCTCGAGCAGGCACAGCACCGTGAACGCGGTGTCCTTGCGCCGTGCGTACAGCGGAACGATAGCCGCGAGGCACGCGATCGAGCAACCCGAGAGGATCGCGATGCCGAGCATTCCTAGGTACTCGCCCTTGTGCAGGTGCGCAAGCCAGCCCCATCCGGTTGGCGACTGCGTCCGCTCGAGATATTGCGCGAGCGGCAGTTTCCACATCGTGGGCAAATCCTCCACCGCGACGTGCAGATCGAGCCACCCCAGGACGTAGGCCGCAAAGCCCGCAAGCAGCGCTGCGAAGCCAATGCGCGACGTCACGTCCAGGATCCGCGCGTAGCGCAGCTGCTCGGGGCGTACGACCGGCGGCGAGGTCGCCGGCTTCCTCATCGCGTCAGGTCCACAGGCCCGTCCCCTTCATCAGCGCGCGAACGCCCGAGAAGAGCAGCAGCGCAAGCACGAGCTTGCGCACGACCGAAGCCTTCATCGAATCGAGCAGGCGCGCGCCGATGCGCGCGCCGAGCATGATCCCGAGCACCGACGGCGCGGCGATGACGAGCAGCACCGCGCCTTCGATCATGTAGACCCACGCGGCGGCCGAGTCGACCAGCGAGAGGATGAAGCTCGAGGTTCCCGCGGACACCTTGAGCGGCGCGCCCATCAGAAGGTTGAGCGCGGGGACGTTGGCCCATCCGGCGCCCATGCCGAACATGCCCGCGAGCATGCCGATGAATGCGAAGAGTGCGAGGCCTGCCGGGGTCCGGTGCACCTTCCACGGCACGTTCCGGCCCGTCGCGGTGTCGTGGAAGATGCCGTTGATGGCCAAGGCCTCGGATAGCCGGTCGGAAGCGGCGACGTCGGGAATGTCCGACTTCCGCGCAGTGGCCATCAGCACCACGATGCCGAGGATGGTGACGCCGAGCGCCACCTGCACGACGTCGGCAGGCAGCGCGAGTCCGACCATCGCCCCCGCGACGGAGCTCACGGAAGCAAGCAGGGCGAGCGGCAAGGCGAGGCGCAGATCGGCCAAGCCTCCCCGCAGCAGGCTCGGCCCCGCCGACAGCGCGCTGGCCAGCGCGACGAGGAGCCCCGCGCCGCGCACGAAGTCGAGATGGAAGGGAAAGAAGCCGCTCACGATCGGGACGAACAGCACGCCGCCGCCCACGCCCGCCGGAACGGCGACGATGCCGAGCGCGAAGCAGACGACGAACAGGGCCAGCGGCCATGCCCACCACGCGACTTCCCCGCCGTCGAAGCCGGCTGCCTGCGCGGACGTTACGCAGGCGAGCGACACCGTCGCCAGCAACAGGGCACGCCGCATCGTCGCCGCGGTCACGCCATGCGCTCGCGGATCAGGTCCCGCGGGCGGTCCGCGGGATTGCCGTCTACAGGTCGATCCTCGCCGGGCGTTGTCCGGCACGAGGGCCGCAGAGGGGATGGTGTAGTTGGCATTCGGAGGGCGGCTCGGGCTGACTACTCTGTATCACACGCAGGGACCCGCAGCCTTATATCGCTATATGCCGATATACCGAATAAGATGATCGAGATCAAGGCGCCCGCAGCAACGAAGAGGTTCAATGGCGTCGTAGTCTGCAGATCACGTCCACGCCATGGAACACCTGTCCCGCCGCCGATTCCTCAAGATCACCGCGGGCACGTTCGGCGCCGCGGCCGCCGCACCGTTCAATGCCTTCGCTCCCCTCGCGGCCGCGCCCGCGCCGGGCGAGATCGTGACCACCCCCACGTTCTGCGAGATGTGCTTTTGGCGGTGCTCCGGCATCGCCCACGTCCGCGACGGCCGGCTGTGGAAATTCGAGGGCAACCCGAAGGATCCGCAAAGCGCGGGGCGCCTCTGCCCGCGCGGGACCGGCGCAGTCGGCACCTATTACGACCCGGATCGCCTGCAGCGGCCGCTGATCCGTCGCGGCGCGCGGGGCGCCGAGACCTGGACTGCCGTGACGTGGGACGAGGCGTTCGCCTACATCGCCGAGCGCATGAGCCGGATCAAGGCGGAGCACGGGCCGGAGTCGGTGGCGATGCTCAACCATGGCATCGGCCAGTACTTCCTGCAGCACGTGATGAAGTCGTGGGGCGCCATCAACTTCGCGGGCTCGTCTTTCGCGCAGTGCCGCGGCCCGCGCGACATCGGCTTCGCGCTCACGTTCGGCACCGGACTGGGATCGCCCGAGCCCACCGACATCGCCAACACGCAGTGCCTCGCCCTCATCGGCGAGCATCTGGGCGAGAACATGCACAACACCCAGGTACAGGAGTTCGCGCAGGCGATCGAGCGGCGCATCCCGATCATCGTGGTCGACCCCCGCTTCTCGGTGGCGGCTTCCAAGGCGAAGTACTGGCTCCCGATCCGTCCCGGCACCGACCTGGCACTCCTGCTCGCGTGGTGCAACGTTCTCGTCAGCGAAGGGCGCTACGACCGCGAGTTCGTCGCCGCGCACGGACACGGCTTCGACAAGTTCGTCGTCGCCATCAAGGGCGACACGCCGGAATGGGCGGCCGCGCAGACCGGCATCGATGCAGCGACGATCCGCGCTACCGCGCGCGAGCTCGCCAACGCCCGTCCGGCCGCGCTCGTGCATCCGGGCCGACGCGTGACCTGGAATGGCGACGACACGCAGCGCAGCCGCGCCATCGCCCTCCTGAGCGCACTGCTCGGCAACTGGGGCCGCAAGGGCGGTCTCTACATGCCGGCCGGCATCAAGGTCGCACCCTACCCGCTTCCCAAGCCCCCGGCCGCCACCAAGCCGATGGCCGACAACCCCGGCGGCACCAAGTATCCGTTCGCCGACGAAGGCATCACCAACGGCATCCGCGAAGCGACGATCACCGGCGAGCCCTACCCGATCAAGGGGTGGCTCGTCTATTCGACGAATCTTCTCTACGCGCTGCCGAATCCCGCCGAGACGCTGAAGGCGATCGACAAGCTCGACCTGCTGGTGGTGATCGACACGATGCCGTCCGAGATGGCGAGCTACGCCGACGTCGTGCTGCCCGAGGTCACGTTCCTCGAGCGCTACGAGCAGCTCCTCACAGGATTTGGACGCCGCGGCTGGATGTCGCTGCGCCAGCCCGTGATGCCCCCGCCCCATGACCAGAAGCCGAACTGGTGGATTGCGAAGCAGCTCGCCAACAAGCTCGGCATCGGGGCCTGCCTGCCGTTCGACGACATCGAGGAGTTCCTGCGCTACCGCGTCGAGAAGTCCGGCCACGACTGGAACCAGCTCAAGCGCGAGGGCGTGATCCTCGCCGAGCCCGCGCCGATCTACGTCGAGGACGGCGTGAAGCTCGCGTTCGACACGCCCTCGGGCAAGGTCGAGTTCTGGTCGGACCAACTCGCCGCCAGGGGCTTCGACCCGGTGCCGCGCTACACGCCTCGCGCCGCGCCCCCCGAAGGCTACCTGCCGCTCGTCACCGGTCGCGCCCCCATGCATACATTCAGCAGGACGCAGAACAACCCGCTCCTGCACGCGCTGATGAGCGAAAACGAGGTCTGGGTCAATGCAAGGACGGCCGCCCGTGCCGGGCTTGTTCACCGGCAATACGTGAAGCTGCGCAACCAGGACGGCGTGACGAGCGATCGTGTACGCGTCAAGGTGACGCAGCGCATCCGTCCGGATTGCCTGTACATGGTCTACGGGTTCGGGCATGCGAGCAAGGCGCAGCGACTCGCCTACGGCAGGGGCGCCAACGCGACGCAGCTCACGACGCGGTACGTGACCGACCCGATCATGGGCGGCACGAGCCTCCACAGCAACTTCGTCACCTTCGTGAAGGAGGCATGATGAAACGCCCCCCACGCTCGCCTCGCTCGCTGCCCCCAGGGGGCGCGAGTCGGCTCCTTCGGGCGCCCCGGCGGAGCTGACATGAGCCGCTTCGCCATGGTCATCGACACGCGCAAATGCGTCGGATGCATGGACTGCGTCGTCGCCTGCCAGACCGAGAACGACGTCCCCGCCGGATATTGCCGCGACTGGATCACCACCGAGGTGCGCGGCGAGTTCCCGCACCTGTCGATGGAGATCCGCTCCGAGCGCTGCAACCACTGCGACAACCCGCCCTGCGTGACGTGCTGCCCGACCGGGGCCTCGCACGTCGCCGACCCGGGCCGCGTGGTGCTCGTGACGGCCGACAAGTGCATCGGCTGCAAGGCCTGCATCGCGGCATGCCCCTACGGCGCACGCTTCGTGCACCCCGACGGCTACGTCGACAAGTGCACGTTCTGCCACCACCGCACGAAGGAAGGCAAGGATCCCGCTTGCGTCGCGGTCTGTCCGACCCGCTGCATGACCTTCGGCGACATCGACGATCCGGCAAGCGCCGTGAGCGTCCTCCTGCGCACGCGCAACCATCACACGCTGCTGCCCGAGGCCGGGACGCGGCCGCGCGTGTTCTATCTCACGTAAGCGCGATGCCATGCTCGAGATCGCCAGCAGCCGCCACAATCCCCTGATCGACCCGTCGCTCCACGTCTGGAGCTGGGAGATCCCGGTGTACCTGTTCGCCGGCGGCATCGTCGCCGGCATGATGATCCTCGGCGGGATCGCGATGCTGCGCATGGCGCGGGGCGACGATCCGCGCACGTTCTTCTCCGTGCACACCCCTGTGCTCGCGTTCCTTCTCATCAACCTCGGCATGGGCGCGCTCTTCCTCGACCTCGCGCACAAGCTCTACGTGTGGCGCGTGTACCTCACGTTCCAGCCGGGCTCGCCGATGTCCTGGGGCTCCTGGGTGCTGATCCTCGTGTACGGCGCGCTCCTCGCATCCGCACTGGTGCGCCTTCCGCAGGCGTGGCCCTGGCTCGACCGGCAGGTGCCCGCGCTGCGCGCGCTCTCCGATGCGATCACCACGCGTCCTGCACGCATGCGCGCGCTCGCGTGGATCAACATCGTGCTCGGCGCGGGGCTCGGCATCTACACCGGCATCCTGTTGAGCACGATGGTCGCCCGTCCTCTCTGGAACTCGGGCCTGCTGGGACCGCTCTTCCTCGTCTCGGGGCTGTCGGCCGGGGCGGCGGCGATGCACGTGGCGAGCACGTTCCTTCCGCGCCGCCCCGCGCCGCAGGGCCTCGTCGGCGGCGCGATGTCGTGCCTCGTGCAGGAACTCGGCGACGCGCCGCCCGAGCGGCGCACGGTCGACGAGCTGATCCGCGCGGACATCGCGTTCCTCGCCGTGGAACTCGCGCTGCTGGGCCTCGTCATCGTGAATCTCGCAACCTCGTCCGCCTCGCACGCGGCGGCCGCCACGCTGATCGTGAGCGGATCCTACGCATGGGCGTTCTGGGGCGTGGTCGTCGCGCTCGGGATCCTCGTCCCACTCGCGCTGCAAACCCTCGAGCTCACCCATCGCATTTCCCACACCGTGGTGCCGGCCCTCCTCGTGCTCGTAGGCGGCCTCGCCCTGCGGTGGATCATGGTCAACGCCGGCCAGGCAAGCCACATCGTGCAAGCCGCCGGGTTCTAGAAAGGAGTGCCGTCATGACAAGAACAACGCTCGCACTTGCGATCCTCGCGCTATTCCCTGCCGCCTCCGGCGCCCAGGCGCCTGCTCCTCCGGCGAAGTCCACGATTCCGCAGGTGTGCACCAGTTGTCATCAGGCGGAAGCCGGCAACGTACGCGGGATCTACGAGAACGTCGCGTTCAAGAGCCGCGGCATCCAGCTCAAGATCGACGCGAACACCGAGATCGTGCCGTTCGACCCCGCGACGCTCGTGGTGGTGGACGGCGGCGTGACGAAGCCGGCGGAAGCGCTGCGCGACCTGCCCAAGAACCGCGAGGCGCGCATCGAGTACGCCATGAAGGACGGCGCCAAGGTCGCGAAGACCATCTCGTTCAAGGGACCGATCAAGATCGCGCCCGAGAAACTCGCGACCTACGACGAAGTCGTCGCCATGGTGGCGGCAGGTCCCGAGCAGGGCCAGTACATGCTGGTCGACTCGCGTCCACTGCCGCGGGTGCAGGAAGGCACGATTCCCACCGCCGTCAACATCCCGTATCCCAGCTGGGACAAGGTGGTCGACCGACTGCCCAAGGACAAGGCGCGCCGCATCGTCTTCTTCTGCCAGGGTGTCACGTGCATGATGAGTCCCAACTCGCTGCTCAAGGCGGAGGCGCTGGGCTACACCAACGCAAAGGTCTATCGCGAGGGATATCCGGAATGGCAGGAGCGCAACGTCGGCGTGGTCGCCGCCCAGCACTACAAGGACGCGTTCGTCGACAAGCAGATTCCCGCCGTGCTGGTGGATGCGCGGCCGGCCGCGCTCGCGGCCGAGGGCGCGATCCCGGGCGCCGTCTCCATCCCGCCGTCGAAGGTGCGTGACGCCGTGGCGGGCATGCCCGCAGCGAAGCTCAAGGCGCCGATCGTCGTGTACGACGGTGACGGCGGCAAGTCGGCGCAAGTCGTCGCGCAGGTGATCAAGCAGTCGGGCCAGCCCAACGTCACGGTGCTGGGCGGCGGTCTCGCCGCGTGGACCGCTGCGCGCAACCCAGTCGCGACCGGGCCGCTTCCCACGCAGGTCGCCTACGTGCCGAAGCCGCGCCCAGGCTCGATTCCGAATGCCGACTTCGAGAAGCTCGCGAAGAGCACGCCTGCGGACGTCCTGATCCTCGACGTGCGCAACAAGGACGAGGCCAACGCCGGCATGATCAAGGGCGCAATGCTGATTCCCGACGAGGAGCTCATTGCGCGCATCGCCGAGGTGCCCAAGGACAAGAAGATCGTCACGCACTGCTCGACGGGCATCCGCGCCGAGATGGCGTATCACAAGCTCAAGGACGCGGGCTACAACGTCGCGTTCGTGTACGCGCAGCTCGACATCGACAAGAACGGCAACGTGAAGGTGACGGCGAACTAGAAGCGCGGTCACCGCAGGACTTGCGACGCGCGGCACAGCCGCGCGTCGTGCTTTCCGGAGCAGCGTTAAGAGCGCGCCCTAGCAGCCGCCCTTCTTCTCTTTCTTGGTCCCGCCGGCCGCGCTCGCCGCGGCAACGGCCTTCTTCTTTTCGTCGTCGCTCATCTTGGCCCAGGCTTCGGCCGTGACGTTCGCGGGCTTTTCGAGCTTGGCGGGCGCGGCCGCCGGCTTGGCTGCAGGCGCATCGGCGGCATGCACGAGCGATCCGCCCAACGCGAACGTGGCGGCAATGACGGCAACGAGAAGCTTCTGCATCGGTGGTCTCCAGGGACGATTGAAAACGAAACTCGCAAGTGGCCGCGCGCGGCCCGCGAGGCGTTGGATGCTACCGGGGTGAGCCGCGCAGACTTTGACCTTGGGCAAACCGGCGCTTCAGGCGGCGCGCGGACGCAGCGCTGCGAACCGCCGCTCGAGCCGGCCCATGCCCCAGGCTGCGAATGCGAGGAAGGCCACAAAGGCAAGCGCCCACCACAAGGGACCTATGCCGGTCAGCGACGGCAACGTCATCGGGCCCTGCGAGGTCTCCTTGATCCAGACGTCGATGCCGGGGGTGAGCTCGGCGTAGGCGATCACGCCGGCGAGCATACCGAGCGCGAACATCGCGCCGTCCTTGCGCCCCGTCGCCATGGCGGCGATCGATGTGCCTGGGCAATATCCGCCCACGATGAACCCGGCGCCGAACACGAGGCCGCCGATGGCTTGTGCAGCAACGTTGGTGGGCTCGAGGTAGAGCTCGGTCACGTCCAGCACGCCGGCGCCTGCGAGGACCGCGATGCCCGCCATGGCCGTCACGATGGCGGAGAACATCACCTTCACCACCGCCATGTCGTAGAGGTAGAACACCGCGGTCAGCTTGCGCGCGCTCCCGAAGCCGGCGCGCTCCAGGCAGAACCCGAAGCCGAAGCCGAGCAGCACCGCGATGGCCAGCTCGGCGGCCGGAGAGAATTCGTGATACGAGCTCAACGGGAACATCACAGCCACTCCTTGCGCACGAACCACGCGAGTGCGTAAGCGGAAACGAACACCGCGAGCATGAAGACCAGGCTTCCCGCGTTGAGAAGAGACCCGCCGGTGAGCGCCTGACCGCTGGTGCAGCCCTTGGCGATCTTGGCGCCGTACGCGGCCACGAAGCCGCCCGCAAACGCGAGCGCAAGGCGCTGCCGGTCGGTCACGCGGGGTCCCCGCTCGATGCAACTGCTCAACCGGTTGGCCGCGGCGCCCGAAACGAAGGCACCGGCGAACGCCCCGATCAGCAGGAACAGCGTCCAGGAGAGCAGCGGAGCGCCGTCGTTCCAGTACTTCGCGTGCGCCACGTTCGACGCCACGTGAGCGGGCGAGACGAGCCCCACGAGCCAGGCCCCGAGTGCGCCGAACGCGCCGGTCGCGCCCAGGCCGCGCCCGGCGAGGACGTAGCTCGCCAGCAGGACGAGCCCCAGCGCGACGCCGGCAAGGTACGGATTGGAATGGGCGCGCGGCCGGTCACCGGCGGCGGCGCAGGCGCAGCGAAAGACGGTTGCCACCGCTTCCTCCTTTCTGACTATATCGCCATATTACGATCAAGTTATGGCGATGCGGCGCAATTCGCCTTGATGGCGATCAAGCAGCGGGTACGTTCCGCCAGCGGCCCCCGCTCGCGCCGCAACGGAGGTCAGCCCCTCACCGCCCTCTCGACCGCCGCGACGTCGATCTTGCGCATCTGCATCATCGCCTCGAACGCTCGCCTGGCCACCGCCGGATCGGGATCCGCGATCGCGCGCGTCAACGCAACGGGCGTGATCTGCCACGAGACGCCCCACTTGTCCTTGCACCAGCCGCACGCGCTCTCCTGGCCATCGTTGCCCACGATCGCGTTCCAGTAGCGGTCGGTCTCGGCCTGGTCGGCGGTCGCGACCTGGAACGAGAAGGCCTCGGTCTGCCTGAAAGCCGGCCCGCCGTTGAGTCCCAGGCAGGGGATGCCCATCACGTTGAACTCGACGGTGAGCACGTCGCCCGCCTTGCCCGAGGGATAGTCGGCAGGCGCGCGATACACCGCGCCGACGGATGAGTCTGGAAAGGTGCGGGCATAGAAGCGGGCCGCGTCCTCCGCGTGGCGGTCGTACCAGATGCAGATGGTGTTCCTGGCGGGTTCGTGCAAGGTCGGCTCCTCGATGCTTACGATGGATCGCGCATAGTCTAGTCCGCGCGGCACGCGTCACAGCCTTGGTGCGCCGCGCGTTGACCCTCCGATTTGCGCCGACGTATGCTCCTCGACCCACGCACCGACCAGCAGGCGTGACGTGCGCAGGCCTCGCGGCGGCCCGGTAACCCCAACGCCGCCTGCGGTCCGTTCATGGCATTCATCACGAGCAACGGAGCCCTCATGACCGCCCGCGACACCCCGAGCCTGCGCGCCGCACGCGCGCTCCTCGCCTGTGCAGTCCTCGGCTTGGGAGCGGCGGTTCCCCGTGCGATCGCTGCCGACGTGAAAGGCCCCGCGTCCGCCACCTCATCGAGCCCGGCATCGGCCTCGAAGCCGGCGGCCATCGCTGGTGTCGACGTTCCGGCAGAGTTGCGCGGCGCCTGGCAGGTCGTGAATTTCACGATGAATGGCGAGGTTCGCGCCGATCCCAAGCTCGTCGGCGCGACGTGGACCTTCGACCGCGCCGAACTCTGGGTCGAGTCCCCGCGAGGGGACCGGCAGGCCTTCTCGGTAGCGATCGAGCCGGGAGCGGCTCCGGCTGCGATGCGCATCGAGCCGCGTGGAGCTTCGACCGAACGCGGTGGCTACGTGCTCTACGAGCGTGACGGGCAAAGACTGCGACTCGCATTCATGGACAACCTGCAAGGCCGCCCCGCTGGCTTCGCTCCTGCGCCGAAGCTGATCATCGCGACCCTCGAACCCCGGCAGGGCGGTGTTTCTGCCCGGGTCGCGCCCGCGACGACCGATGCGGCCGCGAATTCGGCATGCGCAAGGCTGCTCGACGCCGGAGCACGCGAGCTCCTGGGCTCATCCGAGGTGGTGGCCACCGCAAAGGCGCCCGAGCCCATGCCGGCGTGCCGGGTCGAGGGCAGACTCGGGCTCGCCATTACGCTCGTCGTGGTGCGCGCCGCGGACCGCACCATGCTCGAACGCGAGCGCGCGAAGCTTGCCACCGACCCACGCAACACCATCCGCGACGAGCCGATGCTGGGGCCGTGGGGCTTCAGCGCGACGTACGGCAATCGCTGGACCGCGGTCACGCGCAAGGGCGACGCCCTGGTCACCCTCGCGTTCGACGTGCCCCCCGGCAGCAGCGAGCGGTTGATCGCCTTCGCGAGGCGAGTACTGGCCACCCTCTGACATCCGGCTCCCCCGGGGACCCCCGATGCCGCGACCTTCAGTTTTTTCCTGAGCATTGGTCAGTACCGTTCGTGTTGTTCGATGTATCCCGTGTCCCTAAACTTCGCCGGTCGGAAGAAAACGGAGTTCGGGGAGCACAGTGGAAACAATCGGCAGCTGGTGGATGTGGGCGGGGTTCGCGGGGATCGCCGTAGTGATGCTCGCGGTCGACCTCTTCGTGGTGGGCGGCGGCAAGCAGCACCGCGTGTCCATGCGCGAAGCGGCAACCTGGTCCGCGATCTGGGTCGCGGTGACCTTCGTGTTCGCCGGCGGCCTTTGGTGGCACCTCGACGGCGCGGCCGGACGCGAGGTCGCCAACGAGACGACCCTCGAGTTCGTGACGGGCTATCTCATCGAGAAGTCGCTGGCGGTCGACAACGTCTTCGTCTGGCTGATGCTCTTCTCGTTCTTCGCCATCCCGCTCGAGCTGCAGAAGCGCGTCCTCATCTACGGCGTGCTCGGCGCCATCGTCATGCGCACGATCATGATCTTCGCGGGCGTCTGGCTCATCGCCAAGTTCCACTGGCTGCTTTACGTGTTCGGGGCGTTCCTGCTCGTCACCGGCATCAAGATGTGGTGGTTCGCCGACGAGAAGCCCGATCTCGCGAAGAACCCGCTCGTGAACTGGCTGCGCAAGCGCATGAACGTCACGACCGAGCTCCACGGCGAGCGTTTCTTCGTGGACAAGGTCGACGCGGGGCGCGCAGTGCGCTACGCGACGCCGCTCTTCCTGGTGCTCGTGCTGGTGGAAGTGAGCGATCTCATCTTCGCGGTCGACTCGATCCCCGCCATCTTCGCGATCACGACGGATCCGTTCATCGTGCTCACGTCCAACGTGTTCGCGATACTCGGCCTGCGGGCGATGTACTTCCTGCTGGCCGACATGGCCGAGCGCTTCTCGCTCCTCAAGTACGGCCTCGCGCTGGTGCTCGGGTTCGTGGGCGTCAAGATGATGCTGATCGATCTCGTCAAGATCCCGGTGCTCGTCTCGCTCGCCGTGGTCGCGACCATCATCGCGACGTCCGTCGTACTCTCGCTGCGCCGCGACGCGCGACGCCGTCGCGGCACGACCGCCGCCCCGGCCAGCACCTGAGGATCGGCGATGCACGCAACGGTGGCGGATCGCCCGGCCGCGAGGATCGCCGGCGCCCTCGCATGCTGGAGCAGCGGCGCGCTCGCGCTGTGGCTCGGCGCGCGTGCCGTGTGCCCGGAGGCCGCCTGCCGCGTCCCGGACTTCGACCGCAGCGCTCTCGACACCTTGCACGCGCTGCGCCGTCCGTGGCTGGACACGGTCATGGCGGCATCGACGTGGCTAGGATCGATCGTCGTGCTTGCGCCGTGCGCGGCGGCACTGGCGTGGCGGCGCTGGCGGTCGGGGCGCCGGGGCGACGCGCATCTCCTGCTCGCGGCCTTGGGCGGCGCATGGCTCTTCGCGCATGCCGCCAAGCTGCTCGTGGCCCGTCCGCGTCCGGATCTTCACGAGGCGCTCGTGTCGATCCCGGCGGACCTTTCCTTTCCGAGCGCGCACACCATGCAGATCGCCGCGTTCGCGTTCGCCTGGCTCCTGGCCTCGAAGGTTCGGCCGGGAGCGGTTGCAATCGTAGCCGCGATTTCCGCGGTGCTCCTCGTCGCCCTGTCGCGGCTCTACCTGCAGGTGCACTTTCCGAGCGACGTGATCGTCGCGGCGATGGCCGGCGTCGCCTGGGTGGCCGGATTGCGTTTGCTGGAGACGCGCAGGTGAGACATAAGTTCCTCGACATCGGCGAGCCGGGCTACCACCCGCTGCGCAAGATCCGCACGGTGTTCTCCGGCCTGCGCTACGCCGTCGTGTTCGATTTCTCGGTCGCGTACAAGCTGTGGGTCTCGGTCGCGGTGCTCGCGGTCGCGTTCGCGCTGCGCGCGTGGGTGGACCTGCTGCTGATCCTTGTGGTCACCGCGCTCGTCCTGGTCGCCGAGATTCTCAACAGCGCGATCGAAGCGATGTGCGACTTCGTCGAGGCGCGCCACAATCCGCGCATCAAGGTCATCAAGGACATGGCTGCAGCCGCGGTGGGCATTGCCATCTTCGCGTGGATGGTCGTGCTTGCCGTCGAAGCCGCGAGATTGTGGCAGGCGTTCGGGGCAGCGTGACGGCTTTGAGACCGTCCCCGCGCTAAGATCCTGGGATGGCAACGAGGCGATGCAAACGGGCGTGACGAACCACGACGACACCGGGACTGGGCCAGTGCTGGTGGCGTGCCTGTGCGCCTCGTGGTGCACGTCCTGCCGCGAGTACCGCGCAACCTTCGACCGTGCGGCGGCAAGCCATCCGCACTGCCGCTTCCTGTGGATCGACGTGGAGGACAGAGCGGCGCTCCTCGACCAGGTCGACGTCGAGAACTTTCCCACGCTCCTGATCGGAGCGGGCGATCGGCTCGCCTTCTTCGGGCCGGTCGCGCCGCATGCAGAGGTCCTCGCGCGCCTGATCGCACGGCGCGGCGTAGCGGACGCCCTGCAGCATACCGACAAGGATGTCCTCGATCTGCTGCACAGGCTTTCGAGCATCGAAGTTTAGCCTCACGCACTCCGCATCACCCGGCCCGCAGCAACGCACCGCCTGCCACATCGTCGTCGCGCCGGGCGCGAAGTGCTCGAGCACCCGCCCACGCTGCGGAGAGCGATCGGTGACGGCCGGGCCGAAGATCCCGGCCTTGGCGTCACGATTCGCCTCGGTTGACCCTGCCGGGGCCGACTCGCATACTCCTGCGCTGTCCACCCGACGGCAGTGCCTCATGACCAGGTTCGACCGTTTCGCCCAGTCCTTCTTCGCACCTTGCGTCCGCTGGCTGGCCGCGGCCTCATTCGCCCTCACCGCTGCAGTCGCGTCGGCGCAACCCTATCCCAGCAAGCCCATACGACTGATCGTGCCCTTCCCGCCCGGAGGCGCAACCGACATCATCGGCCGCGCATTCGCGCAGAAGCTCTCCGAGCAGTTGGGCCAGCCCGTGGTCGTCGACAACAAGCCGGGCGCGGGCGGCACCATCGGTTCCGACCTCGCGGCCAAGGCGCCGGCCGACGGCTACACGCTGCTGATGGCCACCACTAGCACGCACTCGATCGCGCCTTCGCTCTACGCGAGCCTGCCCTACGACCCGAGCCGCGACTTCGTGCCCATCGCGCACATCGCCGACTCGACCAACCTGCTCGTCGTGGGCGCAATGGTTCCCGCCAAGGACGTGAAGGAGCTGATTGCTCTCGCCAAGGCGCAGCCGGGCAAGCTTACGTACGCATCGTCCGGCAGCGGCACGATCGTGCATCTCACCGCCGAGCTCTTCAACATGATGGCCGGCACGCAGATGACGCACGTTCCCTACAAGGGGACCGCCCTCGCGGTGCCGGACATCATGAGCGGTCAGGTGACGATGATCTTCGACAACATCGTCTCCGCGCAGCCGGGCTTGAAGACCGGCAAGGTGAAGGCACTCGCGATCTCGGGCACGAAGCGCTCACCCTTGGCCCCCGATCTGCCGACGGTGGCGGAGTCGGGCCTACCGGGTTTCGCGAGCGATACCTACTTCGGACTGTTCGCGCCCGCGGGCACGCCCAAGGCCATTGTCGAAAAGCTCAATGCCGACACGAACAAGGTGCTCGCGCAACCGGACTTCCGCGAGAAGCTCGCGGGCCTCGGTGCCGAGACCACGGGCGGCACGTCGGAAGCGTTCGCGGTGCTGATCCGCACCGAGCGCGACAAGTGGGCGAAGGTGGTGAAGGCGTCGGGGGCGAAAGCGGAGTGACGTTCACGCACGGAACAGGGAAAGCGAAAACCGGTTGCCGCTTTCGCGGCGAACCGGCCCGGGACGGGCGTCCGCTTCAGCTGCAGTTGCTCTTGTACCAGCTCATGTCCGACTTGATGGTTTCCGATCCCGACACCTTCGCGCCCTTCGGCGCCGCCGCGGCTGCGGACTCGTAGTCGGCGATCTTCTTCTTCGTCTCGGCGCACTTCTGCGACTTGCTGCTGGCGGCCGGCGCGGCCGCCTTGGTGCTGTTGCTCGGTACGACGCTGCCGTCGCCGGCTGCCCACGCCAGCGCGGGCGCGAGGCCAACCATCATGGCGACGCCGATGGCGGTGAACGATGTCTTGCGCATCTCTCTTCCTCCCTGGTCGATCCGGTCGGCGAAGGCCGGCCGGCGCCCGCCATCCTAGCGCAGGTCAAGGCATTCCGAGCGACCGGCGAGCGATTACGCGGGCTCGAACGTCGTACGGTCGCTGCGCGTCACGCGCGGCGTACGCATGCGGTCGATGATTGCAAGCACAAGGGGGACGCCCAGGATCCAGAGGGGGAGTGCGTAAGCCATGTCGATATCCGTTCGTAGAAGTGCGTTGGTCGAATGCCAAGCATCTGCACATGCTACGAACGGGCACCGGATGGGTATGCAAGAGGCACTGCCGCACGGCTGTGGTCCCATGGCAACGCGCGGAGTCGCCGCCAGGACTACAGGCAGACGCGCGCGAGACCGGTCACCCGCCTTTCCTGCCGAAGGTGAAGATCACGCCGACATCGAGCCAGAGGCCATCCTTGGTCATCAGCGGCTCGACCTCGCGCAGGTGCTCCTCCCTGAAACGCTCTCGGGCGTCCTCGGGCAGTTGGCTGACGATGCGTCGAAAGCCGGCGTTCCAGATCACCTCCCACCAGCGTTCGGGAGAGCTAAGGTGATAACCCACGTTGGCCGTCTCCACGCGCACGTGCACGAGGCCGGCACGCTCGAACAGGGATCTGCAGGCCTCTTCGTTTCCGACGCGCTGCCATGTCGGCGGTGGAATCGGCGCGCCGTAGTCGCGGAGGCGCGCAAGCATCAGGTCTCGCAACGGGTGGAAGTAATGCTTCTCGTGGAAACTCGTGATCAGCACCTTGCCTCCCGGCTTGACGACCGACGTCATGTGGGCGAGCTGCGCTTGCATGTCGTCGACGAAGAAGATGCCGAATGCGCAGAGCGCGGCATCGAAGTGATCCTGCGGGAACCCAAGCGCGGTCATGTCCCGCTCCAGGAAGTCGACGTTGCCGACGCCCTCCTCCCTGGCCTTCGTGCGCGCCTGGCCGAGCATCCCGGCGGAGAAGTCGATGCCGGTGACGCGTCCGTTCGGGAGCTTCCGCGCCGTCGCGAGGCTCGCGTGGCCGGTTCCGCAGGCCACGTCGAGGACGTGCTCGTCGCCGCGCAGGTCGAGAAGTGCAGCCATGCGCTGTGCGCTGGTCGAAAAGAACCGCAGCGCGTCGCCATCGTAGCCGCTCGACACCGTGTCGAACGTCTGCTTCAGCATCGCCTTTCGTTGCTGCTCGTCCATCGCCATCCTCCGCACGCACCGGGAAGTGCGAGGGACTAGAATCGCACGATTAGGGGAAGCGGGGAATCGGCATGCGACGGGGCCAGCTTGATTCGAGCTGCGCAATCGTGGTGGGCGCCGGTGTCGGCGGTCTCACGGCGGCCGCGGCGCTCTCGAGACTCTTTGCGAAGGTCACCGTCCTCGAGCGCGACGGCCTGCCGGACACGCCCGCGCATCGCGCCGGCGTGCCGCAGGGCCGGCACGTGCACGGGCTTCTGTGCGGAGGCCTGCGCGCGCTCGATCGCCTGTTTCCCGGCTTCGATGCCGCACTCGCTGCCGCAGGAGCCGTTCCGATCCGGGTCGGCCGCGATGCGAGGCTCGAGCAGCCCGGCTACGACCCGTTCCCGCAGCGCGATCTCGGCCTCGCCAGCTATTCGATGTCGCGCCCCTTGCTGGAGCACGTGGTGCGCCGGTTCGTCGAGCGCAACGACCGCATCGAACTGCGAACCGGCTGCCACGTGCGAGAGATCGCGCGCTCGCCCGAAGGTGACGCCGCATGCGGCGTGCGCCTTCATGCGCATCCCGGTCAGCAGGACTCGCTGCCGGCGGATCTCGTCGTGGACGCATCGGGCCGCGGCGCCTTGACGCTCGACTTCCTCAAGGCTTCGGGCCACGGAGTGCCGGAGGAATCGTCGATCGAAGTCGACATTCGCTACACGTGCGCCGTCTTCGAGCTTCCCGTCGATGACCGGCGCGACTGGAAGGTGTTGCAGACGCGGCCCGATCCGCGCGCGGGACGGCGCGCGATCATGTTCCCCCTCGAAGGCGGCAGGCGATGGATTCTCGGACTTGGCGGCGTAAACGGCGACTCCGCGCCCAACGATCACGCCGGGTTCGTCGAGTACGCGCGAACGCTGCGAACACCGACCGCGCATGACGCCATCCGCGACGCACGACTTCAAGGCGAGATCGTGCGCTTCGCGTTTCCGAGGAGCTTCCGGCGCCACTTCGAGCGCATGCCCGCATTTCCCCGCGGACTGCTGCCCATTGCCGACACCATCTGCCGCATCAATCCGTCGTTCGGCCAGGGCATGAGCGTCGCCGCGAAAGAGGCCGTTCTGCTCGACGAAGCGATCGACGGCATCGCGGATCGCGACGATCCCATCGCTGCACTTGCTCCCGCCTTCTTCGCGGGGCTCGAAGCGTTGCTCGCGGATCCGTGGAAGGCCGCCGCCGGCGACTACGCGTATCCCCATCTCGAGCCCGCCCGTCCCGCGGGGTTCGCCGAGCAGCTCAGGGTGCAGGCGGCGGTGAGCCGCCTCGCGGCCAGCGACCCCGCGGTGCACAAGCTCATGATGGAGGTTTCGCACCTCCTCAAGCCATCGAGCGTGCTTCGCGAGCCGGCGATGGCGGAGCGGATTGCGGCGGAGATGGGGAGGGCCTAGCTCGCGCCCCGGATCATTGTTGCCCGTCGGCAATCGAGCTCTCGTGCTTGCGCAGGAACCGCCCGCCGCGCTGCATCGTCGCCGTCCCGTCGACGTAGCTCAGGACGCCATTGACGACAACGTAACGGATGCCTTGCGCTGTCACGTTGGGATGCGCGAACGTCGCCGCGTCGGAGACGGCGGCGGCATCGAACACGGTTACGTCCGCGTGGAAGCCCGCGCGCAATTCGCCGCGTTGGTGAAGCTTGAATTGGCGTGCGCTGAGGCCGGTCATCTTGTGGACGGCCCTCTCCAGGGGAAACAGGCCCAGATCGCGGCTGTAATGCCCGAGCACGCGCGGAAACGTTCCCCAAAGCCGCGGATGCGGATGCAGGTCGTGCGGAAGCCCGTCCGAGCCGATCATCGTGTGCGGATAGGCGAGGATGCGGCGCACGTCGTCCTCGTCGAGCTGGAAATAGATGGCGCCGGCAGGCAGCAGGCGTTCCGCCGCCTCGCGGTTTGTCAGCCCCCATTCGCGCGCGATGTCCTCCAGCTCGCGCCCGACCAGCTCGGGATGGGCGAGCGACCAGGTCACCATGATCCGCACGCCCGGCTTGGCGCGATCAGGATCGAGGGTCTTGGAGCTGGCGTTGTAGGGGTATGCGTCGAGGCCGATCGGCTGGCTGCGGCGCGCGCGATCGATCGTCGCCAGGGTCCGCTGGCTCTTGCCGAAATTGGGCGCGCCCGCCACCTGGTGGTGCGACACCACCAACGGTACGTCGGCTTCGCGCGCGATCGCGATGGTCTCGTCCAGCGCCTCCTCGACGGATTCAAAGTAGT
>CAZIZD010000027.1:0-19409 GCA_964543615.1 uncultured Alcaligenaceae bacterium
CTTGCCACGCCCGCGGCGATCATGGTCGGCACGGGACGCGGCGCGCAGTCGGGCATCCTCATCCGCAACGCGGCGGCGCTGGAGCGCGCGGGGCGGCTCACGACGCTCGTCGTCGACAAGACCGGCACGCTGACCGAGGGGCGCCCCGAGGTCACCGACGTGATCGGCTTCGGCGGCGCGTCGCGCGCGGAAGTGCTGCGCGCGGCGGCGAGCCTCGAGCAGGGATCGACGCATCCGCTCGCGCTCGCGATCCTCGCGGCCGCGAAGCGCGAGGGCATCGCGCCGCAGCCGATCGTCGACTTTGTGTCCACGCCGGGACGGGGTGTTGTCGCGCGCATCGCAACGGAGGAAGCGACGACGACCCTCGGCGCACCCGCCTTCGTCGCGCAGGACGGCTTCGACCCTCCGACCACCGACGTCCTCGCGCTCGAGTCGCAAGGCAAGTCGATCGTGGGCATCGCGCGCGGCGGACGCGCATTCGGTGTCGTGGGACTTGCCGACGCGATCCGCCCGACGTCGCGCGAAGCGGTGCAGAGGCTCGCGGACATCGGCGTCGACGTCGTGATGCTCACGGGCGACAACGGCGAGGCGGCGCACGCGGTGGCCACCGCCGTCGGCATCGCGCGCTACGAATCGGGCGTGATGCCCGCGGACAAGGCGCAGGCGGTGCGCGACCTGGTCGCGAGCGGCAAGGTGACGGGCATGGTCGGCGATGGCGTCAACGACGCGCCGGCGCTCGCCGCGGCCGACGTGAGCTTCGCGATCGGCGCAGGGGCGGACATCGCAGTGGAGGCGGCCGACGTCACGCTCATCCGCAACGACCTGCGTGCCGTCGCCGACGCGATCCTGCTGTCCCGCGCGACGCTCGCCAAGATCCGGCAAAACCTTTTCTTCGCGTTCGCCTACAACGTGCTCGGCATTCCGCTCGCTGCCTTTGGCCTGCTCAACCCGGTGATCGCCGGAGCGGCCATGGCGTTGAGCTCGGTGTCGGTCGTGACGAACGCATTGTTGCTACGGCGCTGGAAAGCGCCCCGTTGAGGAGAGAAACATGGAAACCATGACGATGAACGTGCAGGGCATGACCTGCGGTGGCTGCGTGGCAAGCGTCACGCGCGTGCTGAAGGCGGTGCCGGGTGTGACCGACGTCGCGGTCACGCTCAGTCCGGGTACGGCGAAGGTCACGTTCGATCCGGCGAAGACGCAGGCCGCCGCGCTGCGCTCGGCGGTCGAGGACGCGGGCTATGACGTCGCGGGCTGAGCACGACCATCATCGGCACGTCCACCGTGCCAACGCGCCCGCGCTGCGCAAGCGCATCAATCGCATCGAGGGCCAGGTCCGCGGAATCGGCAAGATGATCGACGAGGATCGCTACTGCATCGACGTGCTCACGCAGGTGAGCGCCGTGCAGGCGGCCCTCGACGCGCTGGCGCTCGAGCTTCTCGAGGCGCATCTTCACGGATGCGTGCAGGACGCCGTCAAGTCGGGCGACGGCGCGCGCGCCATCGACGAGGCCCTCACCGTCATCCGCAAGTTCGCGCGTTGAAGTTGCGCTAGTCGCGCGTCGCGTTGTGGTCGATCCACTTCGCGAACGCCTGCACGTACTTCTGCAGGAACGCGATCGTGGACTCGTTGACGAGCTTGCCGTCCTGGTCGAAGAAACCGCCCGCCTGAGCGATGTAGGCCTCGGGGCCGGGCATCGTCGACACGTTCACGGCAACGAGCGTCTGCCGCAGCGCGTGGTTGGCCGCGAGCCCGCCGAGTGCGCCCGGGGTGACGGTGATCACCGCGGCCGGCTTGCCGGACCACACGTTCTTGCCGGTCGGACGCGATCCGACGTCGATCGCGTTCTTGACCACACCCGGGATCGATCGGTTGTACTCGGGCGTCACGAAGAGGATTGCATCCGAGGCGCGGATCGCGTCGCGAAAGGCGGTCCACGCGGGCGGCGGGCTGTCGGTTTCGAGGTCCTGGTTGTAGTGCGGCATGTCGCCGATGGGCACGATCGACATGTGCATGGTATCGGGCACCATCGCCATCACCGCATGCGCGAGCTTGCGGTTGATCGATTCCTTGCGCAGGCTGCCTACGACGACGGCAACGTTCTTCCTGTTCATGGCCAGCTTCCGGTTGAGAAGAATGCTCCATGATAGGCCGTCGCATCTGTGCGCTCCGTTTACGGCGTCGTTTTGTCGAGCCTCGGCGCATGCTGCCTGCGACCGATCGCGGTTACGGCCAGCAGCGCGCGTGGCACAATGCCGCGGGCAAAGCCGATGACCAACCAAGTGAATGTGGACGTGCGCCGCAGCGGCCGCCGCTTCGACGCCGAAGCGGTGCTCGACCTTGCCGCCGGTGCGCAGACGGTGTGGGACACGATCACCGACTACGGCGCGCTCTCGCGCTTCATGCCGGGCATCCGCCGATGCCGCGTGCTCGAGAGAACCAGTCCGTCCAAGGATGTCGAGCACCTGGTGGTCGAGCAGACCGGCGAGTTTCGGTTTCTTCTCTTCTCGCAGGACATGACGGTGCGGCTCGACATCACGCACCATCGGCTGCGCGTGGCCGAGGCCAAGGCCACGAGCTTCGAGCTGGGACTGCTCAAGCGCCGCGCGATCGACGTCTTCGAGGGGCGCTACGAGTTGCAGCCCGCGACGGGCCGCGGACCGTCGCGCGTGAAGCTGCGCTACACCGCGGTGATCGGTCTCCGCCTGCCGCCTCCGCCGGGCATCGGCGCCATGGCCGTGCGCCAGAACCTCACGGCGCAACTCGAGGCTGTTGCCAACGAGGTCGCTCGCCGCGAGCAGCATGGCAAGCGTTGACCCGCGTCCGCTCGTGCTGGTGTTCGGCGCGAGCGGCTACATCGGCACGAACCTCGTCGCGGCGCTGATTGCCGAAGGCGCGCGCCTGCGCGCCGCGGCGCGCAACCGCGGCGTGCTCGAAGCGCGTGCCTGGAGCGGCGTCGAGCTGGTCGAGGCGGATGCGCTCGCGCCGGAGACGCTGCCGGATGCACTGAGGGACGTCGACACGGCGTACTACCTCGTCCATTCAATGGCTGCGGGACGGCACTTCGGCGATCTCGATCTCGCCGCGGCACGCCACTTCGCGCAAGCGGCGGCGGACGCCGGCGTGCGCAGGATCGTCTACCTAGGCGGGCTCGCGCCCCCGGAGGCCGATTCCGAGCATCTCGTGTCCAGGAAGCAGACCGGCGACCGCCTGCGCGAGGGCAGCGTTCCCGTCACCGAGATCCGCGCGGGCATCATCGTCGGTCCGGGCTCTGCCGCGTACGAGGTCATCCGCGACCTGGTCTACCACCTGCCGCTGATGGTGACGCCGCGGTGGGTGGCGTCGAAGTCCTCTCCGGTTGCACTATGCAACCTCATCGAGTACCTGCTGCGCGTCGCCTGGCTGCCCGAGGCGGCCGGCAAGGTCTACGACGCGGCGGGCCCGGAGTATCTCTCGTACGAGCAGCTCATGCGCCAGTTCGGGGAGGTCGTGGGCAAGCGGCCGCGCATCCTGCCCGTCCCGGTGCTTACGCCGCGGATCTCGGCGTACTGGCTTTCCCTCATCACCTCGGTGCCGGCGAACATCGCACGCGCGCTGATCCAGGGACTCAGGCACGACGTGCCCGCCGACGATGCCGCGCTGCGCGCGCTCGTGCCGCAACGGCTGCTGACGTTCAAGGAGTCGGTGGTTGCCGCGCTGGACGCCGAGCGGAAGCAGGAGGTGGCGGCACGATGGACGGAAGGCGCGTTCGCCTTTCGACGGTTCCGGCACGACTACGCGTTCTACGCGAAGCGCGCGTCGGGAACCGCCGTTGCGCATGCATCGCCGGCGGCGGTGTGGGACGTGGCCACGAGCCTCGGCGGCAAGACCCGCTACTTCTACATGAACTGGATCTGGACGGTGCGCGAGCTCATGGACTGGGTAGTCGGAGGTCCGGGCTTCAGCCGCGGGCGGCGCGATCACGGCGATCTTCGCCTCGGCGACACGATCGACTACTGGACCGTGGTGGGGCTCGAGCACGAGCGGCGCCTCACCCTCGATTTCGGCCTCAAGGCGCCGGGTGCGGGCATCCTCGAGTTCGACGTCGAGCCGGTGTCCGCGGGGCAGACGCGCATCGCGGTCACGGCGTACTGGCACCCGCAGGGCGCATGGGGCCTCTTGTACTGGGCCGTCCTCGTGCCTTTTCATCTCTTCATCTTCAAGGGCATGACGCGCGCGATCGCGCGCCGCGCGGAGGCGCTTACGGCGTCGCGCGCGGGTTGACCGCGGGCTCAGCGAAAAGCGGATGCGCAGCGCTCAGCGCGCGGCGGACTTCACCGGGATCTGAATCTCGTTGCGCCGCAGGAACCACGGCATGAACGGGGGATCGTAGCGCGCGAAGACGGGTTCGCCCGCTTCGGCGAGCGCGCGTTCGGCGACGAAGCGGCGAAGTGCCGCGAGCTCCTCGTCGTAACGCTCCTCGGTCCACCGCCCGGTGTAGCGGACCACCGCCACGCGGCGCGCCGGGACCTCCGCGAGCGAGACGCGCTCGTCGGTCGGACGCGGCGCCGTGGCCAGGGTGTAGCTCGCGGGCAGCACGAACGCGATGCGCCAGCGGCCGCCTGCCCGCTGCTGCTCCACCGGTGCGGTCATCGCGATCTTCGTCGACGCCGCCTGCTGCTCGACCGGCGCGGTCATCGAGATCTTCTCGGCGCCGCGGTTGTCGCCCGAGATGTAGCGGAAGAGCCGCTGGAAGCCTTCGTTGCCCACGCCATCGAACGAGCCGTCCACGAACGTCTCCGCGACGACGTACGGCGCGTAGTCGCGGATCTCGAACGAGGCATCGCGCTCGGCGACGGTATGGGCGGGTTCTTCGATGGCCATTGCCGGGGAACTCGAGAGTGCGAAAGCCAATGGCGCCACGAGGCAGGACAGGCAGCGCCAAAGGGATTGCGTTGGGACGACGGGAGCGCGCAGGAGCATCGAAGCGATTCTAGTCCCAATGCGACGATGGCCCCGGTTGGACGCCCTGTCGAACGGCCGCGGCGCCCGACGCCGCGATCGTGGCACAATCGAAGACGTCGGGGTGTAGCGCAGCCCGGTAGCGCGCTTGCTTTGGGAGCAAGATGTCGCAGGTTCGAATCCTGTCACCCCGACCACTCCCCGCTTGCGCCCACTGCGCCGCCCGCGCGATCGGTCGCGGCGCGTGCGTCCTCGCGTTCTACGCCGCGGGCGCCTTGCGCTTGCGGCCGGGCGATGGGGGCGGGAAGTAGCCGGATGCGCGGTACATCACGGCTTCGAATGTCTTGCCATTCTCGAAGCGCGTGATGTTGCAGGCGATGACTTCGCCCGATGGCAGCAGCGCGGACATGCGCGAACGCACGTCCTGCAGCGGCACCGCGAACTCCGCGGCGATCGCCGAGTCGAGGCACTGGCCATGCCTGCGCACGCAGGAAAGCAGGTCCACCGTCAGGCGGTCCGTCGGGATTGTGCTCATGCTACGCGTACCGGGAAGGGACGGCGGCGCAGGAGCCTTGCGGCCTCGCCCTGCGCGCCGCGGGTTGCGGTGAAGAGCTCGAACGTGCCGCCCTCCGTGTTGGTCGGCGGTGCCGTCGCGCGGTCCTCGTAGGATCCGGTCTCGCGCCCGACCTTGCGCACCGCGCCGCGGTATCGCCAGTACATGCGGGCGAATCCCGCGTACTTGCGCAACGACCGCAGGCCCTCGCGCGCATGGAATACGAGCGGGTTCTCGATCGGCAGCCCGGGACGGCGATCGCGGCGATGCTTGCGGCGGATGATGCCGCCGTCGAGCGGGTGCACGTCCTCGAGCCGGTAGGGCGCGTGGAACGACAGGAGCTTCCACATCATCTGGTTGAGGTCGTAGCCCCAGGTCCGCGCGCGGCGCAGGACCGTCTCGACGTGCGCGGGCGTGTAGTAGAGGTCCCACGCGGCGCGGTACGCAGCCAGGAGCTCGTCGTCCGTCATCAGCGCATGCTTCGTCGTCACGTGCACGACGTCGTAGTTGTTGAGGTCCTTCTCCATCGGCACGCCCGCGAGGTGCAGGGCCTTGTGGTCCGCCGAGCCGGGCAGCGGCGTGAGGATGAAGAACTCGAGGATGTCGATCGGCAGCTCACGCTGGATGATGCCGATGTCGCGCGCGATGGACTCGGGCGTGTCGCCGGGGAAGCCCACGATGTAGCCCGCATACGTGAGGGTGCCCACCGCGTGCCACGCCTGCAGCATCCAGCGGTACTCGCTGATGTGGTTCTGGTGCTTCTGCGCGCCGGACAGCGACTCGGCGTTGATGTTCTCGAGGCCGATGAACACGCGATTGATGCCCGCGCGCGACGCCTTGTCGATGAAGCCACCGATGCGATGCGCCATGGTGTCGACCTGCGCGACGATGCGGATGGACAGCCCCTCGCCCTCGCGCATCGCGATCAGGCGATCGAAGATCGCCTCCCAGTTGCGGTTGCGGGCGAGGTTGTCGTCGGTGATGAAGAAGTTGTGCACGCCCTGCGCGAGGTTGGCGCGCACGATGCCCTCGACGTCGTCGGCGCTGCGCGAACGCGACTTGCGGCCCTGCACGTTGATGATCGTGCAGAAGCTGCACAGGAACGGGCACCCGCGTCCCGCGTCGAGGCTTGCGCGCATGCCGCTCGTCCTGCGCAGCGCCTGTGCGGGGAGATAGGGCGCCGCCGCACCTTCGAGGCCGGGCAGGTCGTCCATGAAGTTGTAGAGCGGCGCGAGCGCGTGGCTATCGGCGGCGCGCAGGAGTTCCTCGAGCCGCCCTTCGGCCTCGCCGGCGAAGAGGGAGATGCCGAGCGCCATGGCCTGCGCAAGCTCGGGCGTGACCTCCGGAAGCATTGCGATGCATCCGCTCACGTGGAAGCCGCCTATGCAGACTTCGATGCCGGCCTCGCGCAACGGCCGTGCGATGTCCACGGCGCGCGGGAACTGGTTGGACTGGACTCCCACCATCCCGACGAGCCCGTGACCTCCTGCGGCGCGGATGCGCGCCACGATCGCGGGCACGTCGACGCGGGTGTTGGTCTCGTCGATCGCCGTGATGTGGATGTCGACGTCGGCGCCCAGCACGTCGCGCTTCGCACAATCCTGCGCGAGGCCGTAGAGCACTGCGAGGCTGTTGGACGGGATCGACGAGCGCAGCCACTGGATGACGTAGCCGTCGTCGTCGTAGTGCGAGGGCTTGACGAGGACGATCTCGAACCGCCGCCGCGTTGGTGCGGGTGCCACGTTCAGATCACCTCGAGGCTGGCGATACGGGTGCAGGCGAAGCCCTGGGTCCGGTCGAGGCACTTCAACGTTCCAATGGGCATTGCATGCTCCGCAGCGCGAGTTGGCCTCGCGCGGGCGCGCGCGAAGCATCCAATGATCGATGGGAAAAAATTACCGGGGCCGCGTTGGGAGGGGGGCGGCCCGAATCGAAGATCGACACCCGACGATACGCGAGTTGGCGCCGAGGCGCCACAAGCAAAGCGGGGCGGCCGGTCCGGATCGCGTCCGGTAACATCGCGGCTTCGCGCGGCGCCCGCGCAGCACGAGCGCGCGCTGGATGAGGCGTTCGGCTTCCGGGAGGAGCCCACCTGGCGCGACGTCGGGGACACAACGAAGGCTTGACGATCATGGAGAGGAAGTTCGTGAAGACAACAATGTTCGTGGCGGCGCTCGCTGTGTCGATCGCAGGAGCCTCGTCCACGTTCGCGGCGGATACACCGGCCGCGCCGCGTGTGGAGCGCGTCAAGTTTGCGAAGGGTGCCTCGTCGGCGAAGATCGAGGGCACGATGAAAGGCGGCGCGGACGTCGATTACGTCGTGCGTGCCGCGGCCGGCCAGACGCTCGACGTGAAGCTCGACGCGAAGAACGCCCAGAACAACTTCCTCGTCCTGCCGCCGGCATCGAACGGCGCGGCCATGTATTCGAGTCGCGACACCGGCGTGCAGCTGTGGAAGGGCATGCTTCCCACGGATGGCGACTACGTGATCCGCGTCTTCCTCGACCGGCCCGCCGCGCGGCGCAACGAGTCTTCCAGGTACACGCTGACGGTGGGCGTCACCGGTACGGCGCTGCCCCCGCTTGCCGCGGGCAAGGACGCGCGGGTGAAAGGGACGCCCTACAACGCCACCGCAAGCATCAAGTGCCAGCCGCCATTCGAGTCGGCCATGAAGGCGTGCGACGCGGGGGTGATCCGGCGCGGCACCGACGGCACCGCGACCGTCGAAGTGAAGGGGAGCAATGGCGTCGTGCGCCGCCTCCTCTTCGTCGGCGGCAAGCCCGTCGTCTCCGACGCCGCCGTGACCGTGCTGACGTTCACGCGCGAGGGCGACGTCACGATCGTGAAGGTCGGCCAGGACGAGCGCTACGACGTTCCCGATCCTTTCCTGCGGGGCGGCTAGTATGCGCATCGTCGCTCGCGCGTTCTTCTGCGCGCTCGCCACCGCCTGCGTCGCGCAGGCGGTCGCGCAGACGCCCCCCATCGACTTCCGTTCGCAGATCGCGAGCGCGCGGCTTGGCACCGGCTACGCGCAGATGATCAACATGTCCGCGACCGACGACCTGAGTGCCGCGACCTATCGCGTCGACGGCATCGATCCTGCGGCGGACATCGATCTGATCCACGTGCCTTACCAGGCGAAGTGGCTGACGCTGTCGCCGGATGCGGACCTCGACTGGCGAATCGCGGGGGGATGGCTGCAGTTCAAGCAAAGCTATCCGGTCAACCTCGGTCCCGAGACGGGGGGCATCGGCACCAAGTGGAGCGCGTACAGCGTGAGCGGCGGCCTCGCGTTGAAGTATCGCTTCGGCGATGGCTTCGTGCTGGAGCCGGCGCTCGACGTGGGCATTGCCCGACTCACCAACAGCGCGAGCTACGACGGTGTCGCTGCCAATGCCCTCAAGCCTTACCTCGACGGACTGCTCTTCAACTGGAACGCGAACGCGTGGCTCGTCACGCCCAGCATCGCGCTCGAATGGTCGACGCAGGCCGGAGGCGGCCGCGCCAAGGTGCGCGGGCACGTCGCGAGGTCGTGGATCGGCAGCTTCGACGAGACCGATCCGGTGCAGCACTTCAACGAGGCAGCGAACATCTACTCGGTCCGCGGGGAATACTCCCACCCCACGTCATGGACCGTGATGGAGCGCGGCGTGAACTGGGTGGCGTTCGCGGGCTACGCGGGATTCTTCGGCGCGAATCGCGACGTGTTCGGCTTCGACGGCGTCGCGGACGTGGGCGGTGGCTTCGAGGTGCCGTTCGCGACGGATCGGCCGCGCGCGGAACGGCTGCGCCTTTCGGGGGCGTATCTCGTGGGCTCGGGCGTGCACGGGTGGACCGTGGGCTTGAGTCTCGAGTACTAGCGTTCCTCGCGTCAGAGGCGTTTCGCGTCGCGCCGCCAGCGCCCCGGGGAAGTCCCTTCCCATCTCCCGAACGCCCGGGTGAAACTCGCGGTGCTCGCATAGCCGAGCTTCGCCGCGATGTCGCCGATCGTGGCGGCGCTGCTCGCGAGAAGGACCCGCGCCGCTTCCGACCGCGCGAGGTCGAGCTCGCGCTGGAACGAAGTGCCGGCGTCCTGGAGCCGCCGCGCGAGCGTCCGCCGGCTCATGGCGAACGCCCGCGCGAGGTCCTCCTCGCTCGCCGATCCTGCCAGCAGCATGGTTCGCATTACGCGCCGGATCGCGTCGGCCGCGGTCGGCGGGTTGCCCGGAGGCATGCGAGCGCGCAACTGGCGCTCGATCAGGCTGCGCAGCGTCGGATCGGCCTGCGCGATCGGCCAGTCGAGCCAGGTTGCGTCGAACAGGACGGCGTTGCGCGTCGCGTCGAACGACACCGTGCAACCGAAGAATCGCGAGAAGTTGCGTGCATTGGCGGGTGCGCCGTACGCGAACTCGACCCCGCGCAGGCGGAGCGTGGGACCGCAAAGCGCGCGCAGGCTGTTCGCCACGATCGCGATCGCCCCGAACATCACGTGGTCGCTGCCCGGATACTCGGGGGCGAAGGGCTCGTATCCGAACGCGGCGAGCCCTTCCTCGCGGTTCAGGAACGGTATCGCGGCGTTGTTGTTGACGTGCAGGTAGCGCGCGAGTGCGCGAAGACCTGCGCCCACGCTCTGCGCGTTGGCGAGCATGTATCCGACGAGCCCGAGTGCGTCGAAGGTCATGCGCGACCCGACGGCGAGCCCGATGTCGGCGATGCCGGCTGCCTCGCCGCTGCGCACGAGGAGGCGTCCCAGCGCCGTCAGCGGAATCAGGTCGTCCGGGTCGCTCAGCGCATCGGCGGGGAGCCCGACGTTGGCGACGATCGCGTGGCCGTCGATACCCCGCTCGCGCAACAGGGCGAGGAGGGCAATGCCCGCGGCCGCGCGAACGACGCGGCCGTCGATGCGGGGGCGTCCGACCGAGGACATGTTCATGGCTCCCTGTTCATGGCTCCCGAGTGGCGAGCTTGATTTTGGCACAAAACGCAAATTATTGACGGTCCTGGAAATCCGATGCGGGTCGAACATTGCTACAATCGCGCCCGCTGAAGCGGCGGTTGCGGAAACGAGGCCGCGCAAACCAACAGGGGATTCTCACGATGCAACGAGGAACGTGGATGGCTGCCGTGTTGACGGCACTGCTTGCCGTCGGCATGGCGGGTTGCGGCAAGGAAGAAGCAAAGGTCGAAGCCAAGGTCGACAAGACCGCGGCGGACGCCAAGGCGAAGGCCGAAGCCGAGGCCAAGAAGGCCGCCGAGGCGGCGAAGGAGCTCGAGGCGCGCGAGATCGCGATGGACGCCTACGTGTATGGGTATCCGCTGGTCACGATGGAGATCACGCGCCGCGTGATGACCAACGTCGAGAAGCCGGAAGGCTCCAAGGCGCCGATGGGCCAGTTCGCGCGCCTGCGCAAGTACCCGGCGGTCGACGACCATTCGGTGACGGCGCCCAATGCCGACACGCTCTACACGCTCACGTGGATCGACGTGACCAAAGAGCCGTGGATCCTGAGCATTCCGGACATGAAGGGCCGCTACTTCCTGTTCCCGATGCTCGACGCCTACACCAACGTCTTCCAGGTCCCGGGCAAGCGCACGACGGGCACCAAGGCGCAGAAGTACGCGATCACCGGTCCGGGCTGGACGGGCACGCTGCCTGCCGGCGTGACGGAGTACAAGTCGCCCACCGGTCTCGTGTGGATCCTGGGCCGCATCTACAGCACCGGGACGCCCGAGGACTACAAGGCCGTGCACGCGCTGCAGGACCAGGTCTCGGTGGTGCCGCTGTCGGCCTTCGGCAAGCCGTACTCGCCCGAAGCCGGCAAGGTCGACGCCGCGTTCGACATGAAGACCGCGCCGCGCGACCAGGTCAACGCGATGGACGGTGCCGCGTACTTCAAGCTGCTCGCCGAGCTCATGAAGACCAATCCGCCCACCGCGGAAGACGCGCCGATGGTGGCCAAGCTCGCCAAGATCGGCATCGTGCCGGGCAAGGACTTCGATGCCTCGAAGCTCGATCCGGCGGTGCTGAAGGGCATCAACGCCGCACCGAAGCCCGCGCAGGAGAAGATCGGGAGCCTCAAGGAAGCGATCGTGCTGGGCAACGCCAAGGTCGAGAACGGGTGGCTCTACTTCCCCAAGACCGGCCAGTACGGCACGGGCTACCTGAACCGCGCGCTCATCACGTGGTACGGCTTGGGCGCCAACCGCCCGCAGGACGCGATCTATCCCACGTCCGAGGGGCCGGACATCCTCAAGAAGTACAGCGGCGCCAACAAGTACGTCGTCCGCTTCAACAAGGGCGAGCTGCCACCGGCCGACGGGTTCTGGTCGATCACGATGTACGACAAGAACTACTTCTTCGTGCCGAACGCGATCAACCGCCAGTCCGTGAGCTCGCGCAACAAGTTCAAGACCAACCCCGACGGGTCGATCGACCTCTACATCCAGGCCGAGTCTCCCGGCAAGGACAAGGAGGCGAACTGGCTGCCCGCGCCGAAGGACGAGTTCGTGCTGATGATGCGGCTTTACTGGCCGAAGGAAACGCCGCCGTCGATCATCGACGGCTCGTGGAAGCCGCCAGAAGTGAAGCAGGCGTCGTAAGCGGCTCGCCGCACGCATGCTGACGCGACGGGGCTCCTTTGGGGCCCCGTTTGTCTTGATGCAGGTCATGGCCGGGCGGCTGGCGTGCGCCCAAAGTGCGAGGCGATGTTGAAGAGCCTTCCCCCGCTCGCGCGCGGCGTGATCGCCGCGCTCATGCTCGGGTTCAACACGATTCTCTGGTGCAGCGCGCTCTTCGCGGTCGCGCTCGTCAAGCTCGTCGTTCCCGCGGAACGTGCGCGCGCCGCGATCGACCACGTCCTCAACGCCATCGCGACGCGATGGATCGCGGGCAACAGCGCGTGGATGCAGGCGACCCAGGCCACGACATGGGACGTCGAGGGGATCGACGGCCTCGACTACAGTGGCTGGTACCTCGTGACCAGCAATCACCAGTCGTGGGTCGACATCCTCGTCCTGCAGCACCTCCTCAACCGGCGCATTCCGCTCCTCAAGTTCTTCCTCAAGCGCCAGCTCATCTACGTGCCCGTCATGGGGCTCGCGTGGTGGGCGCTCGAGTTTCCGTTCATGCGCCGGCATTCCGCCGCGGCGCTTGCGAAGCGGCCCGAGCTGCGCCAGCAGGACGTCAACGCCGCGCGCCGGGCTTGCGAGAAGTTCGCCCGCGTGCCGACATCGGTCATGAACTTCGTCGAGGGAACGCGCTTCACCCGGGCAAAGCACGATGCCCAGAAGTCGCCCTATCGTCATCTTCTGAAGCCGAAGGCGGGCGCGATCGCGCTCGCGCTCGAGGTGCTGGGGTCGCGCTTCGACGCGTTGCTCGACGTGACGATCGTGTATCCGGACGGCGTCCCGACGTTCTGGGAGTTCATGTGCGGACGGACATCACGCATCGTCGTGCGTGCGCAGCGCGTGCCGATCCCGCCCGAGATCGCCAGCGGCGACTACACGAATGACCCCGAGTATCGACGGCGATTCCAGCAGTGGCTCGAGGGTCTCTGGCGCGACAAGGACAGCCTCGTCACCGCGTTGACGTAGGTCTTCGCTGGATCAATCCTTGATCGGGCGCAAAGGCGCGCTCGCCATGGCGCCCCTTTAAAGATGTATCATGCGTACATCTTTAAGAGCACGCACACCATGCGCCTCACCGCCTTCACCGACTACTCGCTGCGCGTGCTCATGTACCTCACGCTCGATCGGTCGCGGCTCGCGACGATCCCCGAGATCGCGCAGGCCTTCGACGTCTCGCAGAACCACCTGGTGAAGGTCGTGCATCGACTCGCGCAGGCCGGCGTCCTCGAGTCGGTGCGCGGCAAGGGAGGCGGCGTGCGCCTTGCGCGTCCGCCCGAGCGGATCCGCATCGGCGAGATCGTGCGCATGACCGAGGGTGATGCCCCGATCGTCGAGTGCTTCTCGGACGACGCCAGCGGGTGCCGCATCGCCGGGCCCTGCCGCCTGAAGCGCGCGCTCTTCGAGGGGTTCGAGGCGCTCTACGCCTCCCTCGACCGGCACACGCTCGCCGACATCGCGGGCAACCGCCGCGCGCTGGCCAACGTGCTCCGGCGAGTCGCGTGACCATGGGCAAGCCCATCGCGATCGGCATGCCCACGTTGCCGCGCGACCGCGAGCCCGCGCGTTTCGCGCTGTGGGCGCTCGGCTTTCGTCCCTTCTATCTCGCTGCGAGCGTGTTCGCGGCGCTTTCGGTTCCGCTGTGGATCGCGCAGTACGCGGGCTGGCTCCCGACGCCCTACGCGCGCGGTGCGCTGCTGCACGGGCACGAGATGCTGTTCGGCTACACCATGGCCGTGATCGCGGGCTTCCTGTTCACCGCCGTGCGCAACTGGACCGGACGTCCGACGCCGACGGGGGCCACGCTCGCGGGATTCGTCGCGCTTTGGTTTGCCGGGCGGCTCCTCGTGCTCACGCCATGGGAGGCCTGGTCCGCGGCCGTGAACGCGGCGTTCCCCGTGGCGGTCGCCATCGCGCTCGCGCTGCCGCTCGCGCGCAGCGGCAATCGCCGCAACTACTTCTTCGTCGCATTGCTGCTAGGGTTCGCCGCCGCGAACGTCGCGATGCAGCTCGCGCACGCAGACGTCGTGCGTCTTCCCGAGCAGCTCGGACTGCGCGTCGCCCTGGATCTCGTGCTGTTCGTCGTCGCGGTGATGGCCGGGCGGGTGATTCCGATGTTCACGAACAACGGGATTCCCGGCACGCGCGCCACGCGCATCCCGGCCGTCGAGCGCGTCGCGCTCGGCAGCGTCCTGGCACTGCTCGTGGCGGATCTCCTGCAGGCGCCGGTACCGGTCGTTGCAGCGGTGTCGATCGTGGCCGCGATCGCGCACGCGGTCCGGCTCGTGCTCTGGCAGCCCTGGCGGACGTGGCGCACGCCCATCGTCTGGGTGCTGCACGCCGCCTATGCCTGGATCGTCGCATACCTCGCGCTGCGCGCGCTCGCGGCCTTCGAGATCGTGGCGGTACCGCTCGCCGATCACGCGCTCACCATCGGCGCCATCGGCGGCATGACCATCGGCATGATGACGCGCACGGCACGCGGGCACACGGGCAGGCCGCTCGTCGCCGATCGCTGCGAGATCGCGTGCTATGCGCTCGTGCAGGCTGCGGCGCTGGTCCGCGTGGCCGGGCCGTTCGTGCTGCCGCATGCGTACGTGGCGACGGTGGTGGTGGCCGGCCTTTGCTGGTCGCTCGCGTTCGGCCTGTACGCCGTCCGCTACTGGCCCATCCTGTCGCGCACGCGGCTCGACGGCAAGCCGGGCTGAATCAGGGCGCTGCGAGCTCGGTGACGACTTCCGTCGTCGCCTGCGTCATGAGCTTGTGCACGGGGCATTTACCGGCCACGTTGCGAAGCTCCTCGCGCTGCGCGCCGGTAAGCGGACCGCCCAGCACGAGCGACGCGCGCAAGCGATAGGTCCCGGAGCGTTCGCCGGAGTCGTCGCGCTCCACCCGCACTTCGACGTCCTCCAGCGGGATCTGCTTGCGGTTCGCGTACCAGACCATCGTGATGGCCTTGCAGGCGGCGAGCGCCGCGTCGTAGAGGTCGTGTGGGGTGGGCCCCGTGTCCTCGCCGCCCACCGCCGGCAGCTCG
This sequence comes from uncultured Alcaligenaceae bacterium, assembly GCA_964543615.1. Classification (GTDB taxonomy): domain Bacteria; phylum Pseudomonadota; class Gammaproteobacteria; order Burkholderiales; family Casimicrobiaceae; genus VBCG01. The sequence goes on from CAZIZD010000027.1 coordinate 15,133, forward strand.
TCGACGGGGACGCTGTGGTTGCGGATCGAGACGGTGTGGCGCATCTTGCCCGAGCGGTCGCGGGTCGCGGTGACTTGCATGGGAATCTCCTCCGGAAGTTGTCGCCCACAGCATACCGCCGGGTGGCCCAATCCGGCCGCGTGCGCGCGGCGCGGCGACACGATAGACTCTCGCGAGTCCGCCGCGGTTTCCGGTCCCTGGCCCGCGCCGGCATTGCCCAACCCCTTCCCATTCGCGAAGACCTACGCACCGTGACGATGACGACCAAGACCCTGCTGTCCGCGACGCTCGGCGCTCTCGTGCTCGCGTCGTGTGCGACGCGCGAGATCAGTCCCATGCCTTTCGCGTCGGCCACCGACTGCTTCTACCCCGCGTGCTACATCGACATCGAGGTCGTCGAGGAGGGCGGGGTGCGCAAGCTCAAGATCACCAACGACGGCAACGTCCGCATGGGCACGCGCCAGCGCCTCACCGCGATTGCATGGAACATCAAGACCCCGGGATACGAGTTCCGCGGCGACAGCATCCAGCGGCACGCAGAGGCCACTCCGGCGGCTCCCAAGACGCCGGATGGCTTCTGGGATCGGCAGATCGCCTCGCACCCCTGGTGGTATCACAGCTATTCAGTCACCGACTTGAATACGGAGCCCGGCATCCTCTACTACGACCTCACGGTCTACCCCGATCGTGTCGTGGGCGGGTCCCCGGTGACCGTCACGCGCGCGATCATGAACGATCCGGGCCCGCATCCCCAAAGACAACAATAAGGAGATTCACGTGACCAAGCTGAATGGCGTCATCGCGGGGGTCGTTGCCGCCGCGCTGCGCGCCGCCTGTGCACACAGTGGCGCCCAGACCGGTGCGCGCGCCAAGGTCTGCCCGGGCAATTCGTGCGACGTCGAGGTGCGCGTGAAGATGGTCGCCGGCAAGCCCACCGTCGAGGTCGACGTGGACGAGCTGCGGTTCCCGCGCGGCAACGCCGACGCGACCATCGTCTGGAAGCTCAAGGACTCGCCCGAGTGGCGGTTCAAGGAGACGAGCATCGCGCCGCACACGGCCGCGCCCAAGGGCGAGAAGCAGACCACCTCGGCCAACGAGTGGCGCTCGCAGATCCGCTTCCTCAACAACTCGGCGGTGAACTACGTCGTGGAGAACGCGAACAGCAAGCCGGCGAGGCTGTATTACAACATCACGGTGTATCGCAAGTCGGACGATATGCCGGTGACGCTGGATCCGGTCATCATGAACGACGGCGGCTGATCGTCTCCGCCTGCTCCATCGCGGATGCGGGCGTGAGGCCGCGTCCCGCGCGCTGCGCCGCCTCGAAGCGCTCGGGTCCCACCGCCGCGCGCGCCCGGTCCGCCATCGCCCTGACGAAGGTCTCGTCGGCGGCTTCGCGCCGCCGTCCCGAGGCCTCGCTCATGGCCTCGGCGGCGCCGTAGAGCAGGGCCGCCTCCTCGTGCGACCCCTTCGCGACGCCGATGGCCGCGGCCAGCTCCACGATCCATTGGTTGAAAGGCGTGCCGCCGAGCTGATGGTTGATGTCCACGATCTCGCCGAGCATGGCGCGCGCTTCGTCGTGCTTGTCGCGAAGGACCGCGACGATCGCGAGGTTGATGAGTGCGAGCCCGATGTTCTGCTTGTCGTCCAGCTCGCGCATCGTGGCGAGAACGTCGCGTGAAGCGGCCTCGGCCGCGTCGAGGTCGCCCACCACCCGGTAGAACTGCTCCATCGCGCTCAGGGCCGCCGCAATCTCCCGTTTGTCGCGGCCACCGCGGGCGAGCGCGAGCCCCTCGTCGAGGTATCGCCGCGCCGTCTCCACGTTGCCCAGGGAAAGGTGGGTGACGCCGATGGGCTGCAGCACCACCGCGACGCGCGCTTCGTCGCCGATCTCCCGCGCGATCGCGAGGCTCTCCTCGAGGAACACCAGCGCCTGGTCGACGTGCCCCACCCGGAGCGCATATTGGCCGGCATCCGAAAGCGCCCTGCAACGCAAGAGATCGCGGGACGCCGGGCGCTCCCGCCGGAGTGCCTCCACCGTGATCTCGTAGAGCAGGCTGAAGCGCCCGCGAATCGAGAAGTAGCGACGCACCGCGCGTACGAGGCGAAGGTCGAGCTCGGCGCCGCCGTCGACGATGGCGCAGGCCGCGTGCGCGGCGAGCACGTTCTCGCGCTCGTCGTCGAGTGTTGCGAGCCAGCCGGCCGCCTCGCCGCCGACCATGGCCGGCGCCGCACGCTCGGTGAGATCGACGAAGTGCTCGGCAAATCGGCGTTGCGTGGCGCGATCGTCGTTTCCGGCAAGCTTCTCCATCCCGTATTGCCGGACCGTCTCCAGCATGCGATAGCGGTCGTGCTCCGCGTCGAGGATCACGAGCGACTTCTCGACCAGCTGGCCCAGGAGATCCTGCACGTCGTCGCGCGCGATCGCGCCCCCCTGCGCCACCGCTTCCGCCGCCTCCAGCGTGAAGCCGCCCGCGAACACCGACAGCCGCCGGAACAACGCCTGCTCCTCCGGCGACACGAGGTCGTAGCTCCAGTCGATGAGCGCGCGCAGCGTTTGCTGGCGCGGCAGCGCCGTGCGGTCGCCCGTGGAGAGAAGCTTGAAGCGGTCGACGAGACGTTCGGCGATGCGCTGCACGGACATCGAGCGCACGCGCGCCGCCGCGAGCTCCAGCGCAAGCGGGATGCCGTCGAGCTGCTGGCAGATCGACGCAACCGCGCTCGCGTTCTCCGCCGTCACCGCAAAATCCGGCCGCGCGGCGAGTGCGCGATCCGACAACAGGCGCACGCTCGCAAACGAAGAGAGCGCGTCGGGCGCCAGCGGCTCGCGCGGCGGCACCTCGAACGGCGCGAGCGGGTAGGTCTGCTCGCCCGCGATGCCGAGACGCTCGCGGCTCGTCGCGAGGATCGTGACGCCGGGTCCCGCTTGCAGGATGTCGCGCGCAAGCTCCGCGCACGCCTGCGTCAGGTGCTCGCAGTTGTCGAGCACGATCAAGAGCCGCCGGTCGCGCACGAACTTGCGGATCGCATCCTGCGGCGACGCGCCCGCGTCGTCGCGCAGTCCCAGCACCGCAGCGAGCGTCTGCGCGACGAGCCGCGGATCTGCGACCGGCGCGAGCTCGACGAACCACACGCCATCGGGGTAATCGTCGAGCGCCGATGCCGCGACCTGCAGCGAAAGACGGCTCTTGCCCAGGCCGCCGATGCCGAAGATCGTGAGCATGCGCGTCGTGCGAAGCCGCTCGCGCACGTCGGCGAGCTCGCGCTCGCGCCCGATGAACGAAGTGAGCCCGTGCGGCAGGTTGTTGGGCGTGCCCTCGAGCGAGCGCAGCGCGGGAAACTCCGCGCGCAGGCGCGGGTGCCCGACCTGGAAGACTTCCTCGGGGTCACGCAAGTCGCGCAGGCGCACACGCCCGAGCGATCGCAGCGTGAGTCCCCCGGCGAGACGGTCGCGGAGCAGCGACGCGACCGCCTGCGAGACGATCACCTGGCCGCCGTGCGCGACGCTCATGATGCGCGCCGCGCGATTGACGGCGGTGCCGTAGAAGTCGTTGTCGCGTTCGCTCTCGATGCCCGCGTGCAGGCCGGCGCGCACGCGGATCGCGATGTCGGGACCGAAGTCGGCGTCCGCGAGTGCGAGTTGCATCCCCACCGCGGCGTTGACCGCGTCGAGCGGGTCCTGGAACACCGCGTGCACGCCATCGCCGGTGGTCTTGACGACGCGTCCGCGATGCGACGTGACGCTCTGCGCGGCGATCTCGTCGTGCCGCTCCAGCGCGTGGCGCATGCCCTGGGGAAACTGCTCCCACAGGCGCGTGCTGCCCTCGATATCCGTGAACAGGAAGACGGTGACGGGGCTGTCGGGCACGCGGGTAATTCGAGGGTCAGGGGGGTTAACGGCTCGGGCAAACGGCGTCCGCCGCCCGTATGGTAGCCGTACCCGGCCGGCCCCGGCGGTCGATGCCCGAGAAGGGGGTGTGCTAACATTGCAATTCGACGCAAGGGCGGCGCCACGCCGTCCGCCGTCCGACAGGCAAAGCGCCCGTAGCTCATTTGGATAGAGCACCGGCCTTCTAAGCCGGCGGTAACAGGTTCGAGTCCTGTCGGGCGCGCCACACGCGTCATCGCTTCACGATGGTGGCTGTAGCTCAGCGGTAGAGTCCCGGATTGTGATTCCGGTTGTCGTGGGTTCGAATCCCATCAGCCACCCCAAGTTCATCCGTGTACGGCCTTGAGACATAGGTAACAGGTCGTACCTAAGACATGGGTAACAACCT
>CAZIZD010000028.1:0-19104 GCA_964543615.1 uncultured Alcaligenaceae bacterium
TGAAGTCGCGCGAGTCCAGGAGCTGGATGATCTCCGGATCGATGCGCTCGATCTCGCCGACGAGCCCGATGTCGACGAGCTCGCCCTCCGCGCTCTCGGACTTGAGCAGCATCTTGCGGGCGTGGATGAACGCGCCGTCCTGGCCGGTCAGACCCACGGCCTTGCCGCCGTGCTGGTTGATGAGGCCCACGATCTCCTGGTTGAGCTCGCCCAGCACCATCTCCACGACGTTCATCACGCTGTCGTCGGTGACGCGCATGCCCTGCCGGAACTCGCTCTTGATGCCCATCTTCTGCAGGAGGTCGCCGATCTGCGGTCCGCCGCCGTGCACGATCACCGGATTCATGCCGACGAGCTTCAGCATGACGACGTCGCGCGCAAAGCCCGCCTTGAGCTTCTCGTCGGTCATCGCATTGCCGCCGTACTTCACGATGATGGTCTTGTCGTGGAAGCGCCGGATGTACGGAAGCGCTTCCGCGAGGATCTGCGCCTTGAGCGCGGTGCTGACGGCGTCTTGTGCCATGGGCGGGCGGGAAGGAACGCGGGACGGCGTGGGTTGGACGCGCGGATTGTACTCCGAACCGCATCGGATTCCGGGAGGTCGCGGCAAGCGCCCCCCGGCTCTTTTTTGGTATTGTGGACGACATGGCGAGCCCGCTGCCTGACCCCGTTCCCCTAGGCGACATCCGGAGTGTTCTCGTCACCAAGCTCCGCCATCACGGCGACGTGCTGCTCGCTTCCCCCGTGTTCACGGTTCTGAAGCGCGCGGCGCCGCACGCGTCGATCGACGCGCTCGTGTATCGCGAGACGGCCCCGATGCTCGAAGGGCACCCCGCCATCTCGCGCGTGCAGACCGTGGACCGCGAATGGAAGGAGCGCGGGATCGCGGCGCAGGCGCGCGGCGAGATCGCGCTCGTGCGCGAGTTGCGCGCCCGTCGTTACGACCTCGTCGTGCACCTCACCGAACATCCGCGCGGCGTCACGCTCGCGCGAATCCTGCGGCCGCGCTTCGCGGTCGCGCGCGCGCCGGTCAAGAACGCCGCGCTCTGGCGCCGCCACTTCACGCACTTCTATCGCGTGCCGGAGCGCACGGAGCGCCACATGGTCGAGCAGAACCTCGACGCGCTGCGGCGGATAGGCATCGAGCCGGGGGAGAACGAGCGCAAGCTGGTGCTCGTCCCGGGCGGCGAGGCGCAATCGCGCGTCGACGCGCTGCTCGCGGAGCGCGGGCTCGCGCCGCGCGGCTTCGTGCAGGTGCACGCGGGATCCCGCTGGCTCTTCAAGTGCTGGCAGCCCGGGCGCACGGCCGCCCTGATCGACGCCATCGTGGCGAGCGGCCTGCCCGTCGTGCTGACGGGGGCGCCCGACGCGCGCGAGCGTGCGCTGAACGAGGAGATCGAGCGATCGATCGCACCTGCCACACGCACGCGGACCTTCGACCTCACGGGGCAGCTCTCGCTGCGCGAGCTTGGTGCGCTCACGGCGCGCGCACGCGCCTTTGCCGGCGTCGACTCGGCGCCCATGCACATCGCCGCGGCGGTGGGCACGCCCACGCTCGCGCTGTTCGGCCCCTCGAGCGAGATCGCGTGGGGTCCGTGGCGAGTGCCGGCGCGCGTGGTGACGTCGGAGCACTCGTGCCGCCCGTGCGGCCTCGACGGATGCGGCGGCGGCAAGGTCTCGGAGTGCCTCACGACGCTGCCGGTGGCCCGCGTGCACGACGCCCTGCGCTCGCTGCTCGCGGCAACCGGCAACGCCGCAGCCGCGCCCGGCGCGGGCGGACCGGGCGTGGGGGGACCGCCTTGAGGCTCGCGATCATCCGGCAGAGCTACACGCCGCAGGGCGGCGCGGAGCGCTTCCTCGAGGGGGCGCTCGAGGCGCTGCTCGAGCGCAACGTCGCGATCACGCTCTACACGCGCGAATGGCCGCAGACCAAGCTGCAGCTCATCGAGCCTTCGATCGTCGACCCGTTCTACCTCGGACGGCTGTGGCGCGACGCCGGATTCGCGCGTGCGGTCACGCGCCGCATCATGCGCGGCCGGTTCAATCTCGTGCAGTCGCACGAGCTCGTGCTGACGTGCGACGTCTACCGCCCCGCGGAAGGGGTCTACGCAACGTGGCTCGAGGAGCGCCTGCGCGACCTCCCGGCCACGCAGCGCCTGCGCGCCGCGATGAGCCCGTTGCATCGCTACAAGCTCGCCATGGAGCGCAAGCTGTTCGCGAGCCCGTGGCTGCGGCGCGTGCTGTGCAACTCCAAGCTCGTGCGCGACGACATCAAGGCGCGCTACGGCCTGCCGGATGAGCGCCTGCCGGTCCTCTACAACGCCGTCGATTCGGACGCGTTCTCGCCCGAGCTCGCCGTCCATCGCGAGCGCATCCGCAACAAGCACAAGATCGCCGAGGACGCGACGGTCTACCTGCTCGTGGGCTCCGACTTCCAGCGCAAGGGCGTCACCGCGGCGCTCGAGGCGCTTGCCCGGATTCCCGAACCCGCGCATCTCGTGGTGGTCGGCGAGGATGCCGGCACCGACGCCTACAAGACGAAGGCGCGCGAGCTGGGCGTGCGCGGCCGCGTGACCTTTACCGGCTTCCAGACCGACGTCGGCCCGTACTACGGGGCGGCCGACGCATTCGTGCTGCCGGCGCTGTACGACGCGTTTCCCGACGCCGCGATGGAGGCGCTCGCGTGCGGGTTGCCGGTCGTCACCAGCACGAAGAGCGGCGCGGCCGAACTCGTGACCGAGAACGACGCGGGCTTCGTGTGCGACTCGCGCGACGTCGACGCGCTCACGCGCCACATGCAGGCCCTGCAGGCAACCGACGTGCGCACGAAGCTCGGCGTCAACGCGCGCAACGCGGTGCTGCCCCTGTCGCCTGCGTCCATGACCCTGAAGCTCGTGCTCATCTACAAGGAGCTCCTCGAGTTGTCGATCGCGCACAAGCTCGCGGCCAAGGCGGCCGCGCGCGGCGACCCGGCGGCTCCGGCCGAAGCTCCGCCGTTGCACGGCGAGGACGGCCTGGAGTCGGAGACCCTGCCGCATCCGGCGGAAGGCGATTCGCAGGCGCCCGCGCCGCCCAACCGGTGAGCGCGCGCATGCGCCTCGCCATCGTCCGCCAGAAGTACACGCCGTTCGGCGGCGCCGAGCGCTTCGTCGAGCGCGCGCTCGCGGCGCTGGCCGCGCGCGACGTCGAGATCACGCTGGTCACCCGGCGGTGGCCGGGCAGCGGCGACGCGCGCATCAAGCCGCTCATCGTCAATCCGCCGTACATCGGCCGCACGATGCGCGACGCGCGCTTCGCGCACGCGGCATGCGCCGCACTCGCCAAGCTGCCGGGCACGCTCGTCCAGTCGCACGAGCGCATCCCATGCTGCGACATCTATCGCGCGGGCGACGGCGTGCATGCCGTATGGATCGAGGAGCGGCTCGAGAGCGCCACGGCGGCGGAGCGCATGGCGATCACGGCGAGCCCCTATCACCGCTACATGACGGGCGCGGAGAAGCGGCTCTTCGAGAGCCCGCGCTTGAAGCGCGTCATCTGCATCTCGCGCATGGTGCAGGACGAAATCCACGAGCGCTTCGGGATTGCGCGCGAGCGCCTGCCCGTCATCTATAACTCGATTCATCCCGACCTCTTCAATCCCGGGCTTGCCTCGCACCGCGAGGCGATTCGCGCGCGCTACGGCATCCCGCGCGACGCCTGCCTGTTCCTCATCGTGGGATCGGAATACGCGCGCAAGGGCGTGGGCCGCGCCATCGAGGCGCTCGCGCAGGCAGGGGGACGCGCGCACCTGCTGGTGGTCGGCAAGGACCGTCATCCGGCGCGTTACGCGGCGCTCGCCCAGCATCTTCGCGTCGCTGACCGAGTCACCTTCGCGGGCGCGCAGACCGATCCCCGTCCCTTCTACGGCAGCGCCGACGCGTTCGTCCTGCCGACGCTGTACGACGCGCTGTCCAACGCCGTGCTCGAGGCGCTCGCCTGCGGGCTACCGGTGATCACGAGCACGCACTGCGGCGCAGGGGAGCTCGTGCGCGCGCATGCCGCGGGCATCGTGTGCGGCGCGCGCGACATCGAGGCCATAGCCGCGGCAATGCGCGCACTGCAGGACGACACGGTGCGCGCGAACGCGAGCCAGCGCGCGCAGGCGGCGGTGGCCGACCTGACGCCGAGCGCGATGGCCGGGCGCCTCATCGCCCTGTACGAGTCGCTCCTGCCCGGCTGAAGGGGCGCCGGCCCCGCCTGCGCTATACTGCGCACGCTTTTCCGCCGCTTTCCCGATGACGGGCCTCTCCCTCTACTCCCGCCTCCTCCGTTACGTCCGGCCCTACCGGTGGGCGTTCGGCCTCGCGGTGCTCGGCATGATGATCGTTGCCGCCGGCGACCTCATGCTCGCGTACCTCGTGATCCCGATCGTGCGCAACTTCCAGTCGCCCGATCCGCTCAGCACGAAGTGGCTGCCGCTCACCATCGTCGCGGTATTCCTGCTGCGCGGCGTGGGCGCGTACATCTCCGAGTTCGGGATGGGATGGACGGGCTATCGCGTCGTGTTCGACTTGCGTCGCGATTTGATCGACAAGCTCCTGCGCCTGCCCACGCCGTACTACGACACGCACGCGGCCGGGGCGATCCAGTCGAAGATCTCGTTCGACGCGCACCAGCTCGCGTCGGCCGCGTCCGGGGCGATCACCAACGCCATCCGCTCGACGCTCACGATCACCGTGAGCTTCGGCTACCTCATGTGGCTCAACTGGCGCCTCACGCTGCTCACGTTCATCGTGGTGCCGATCGTAGGCGTGGTGATCCGCTACTTCAGCCGCCGCCTGCGCCGCATCGCGCGCGACATCCAGGACCGCTCGGGCTCGCTCACGCAGGTGCTCGAGGAGATGATCGGCGGCCATCGCGTCGTGCGGGTGTTCGGCGGCGAGGAGTACGAGCGCAACCGCGCCATCGCGGCGGCCAACCGCCTGCGCAACGCGATGACCAAGGAGTCCTCCGCCACGGCCGCGAGCTCGCCGCTGACGGTGTTCTTCGCCGCGTGCGCCGTCGGCTCGATCATCTACATCGCGCTTCTCGAAAGCGAGGGCAAGGGCTTCGACTTCGCGATCTTCATGTCGTACGTCGTGGCGCTCCTCACGCTGCTCGAGCGCCTGAAGGGACTGTCCGGCATCAACGCCGCGATCCAGCGCGGCCTCGCTGCCGCCGAGAGCATCTTCGGCATGCTCGACCAGGAGGAGGAGTCCGACCACGGCACGATGGTGCTGTCGGAGTGCCGGGGCGAGGTGAAGTTCGAGCGGCTGTCGCTTCGCTACCAGGGCAACGATGCCGAGGCGCTGTCCGACATCACGCTCACGGTGGCCCCGGGCGAGACGGTCGCGCTGGTCGGCGCGTCGGGCGCCGGCAAGACGTCGCTCGTCAACCTCGTGCCGCGCTTCTACGAGCCGACCGCCGGGCGCCTCTTCATCGACGGCCACGACGTGACCACGCTCAAGCTCGCGAGCCTGCGCGCGCAGATCGCGATGGTGTCGCAGGACGTCCTGCTGTTCAACGACACGGTCGCGGCCAACATCGCCTACGGCGCGATGTCGCATGCGACGCGCGAAGAGATCGAGCGCGCGGCGGCGGCCGCGCACGCGCTCGACTTCATCCGCGCGATGCCCGAAGGCTTCGACACCATGGTGGGCGAGAACGGCGTGCGCCTTTCCGGCGGGCAGCGACAGCGTATCGCCATCGCACGCGCGATCCTCAAGAATGCGCCGCTCCTGATCCTCGACGAGGCCACGTCCGCGCTCGACTCCGAGTCGGAGAGGCAGGTGCAGGCCGCGCTCGAGACGCTGATGCGCGGACGCACGACCATCGTCATCGCCCACCGGCTCTCGACCATCGAGGACGCCGACCGCATCGTCGTGCTCGAGGGCGGGCGCATCGTCGAGATCGGCACGCACGCCGAGCTCCTCGCGCAGAAGGGCGCCTACGCGCGGCTGTACCGCGTCCAGTTCGGTCCCGCTCCGGCGCCCGCCGGGGAAGCCTCCGCCGTCACTCCATGAGGGCCTGCGCGGCCGCCTCGACCGCGCCCACGTCGATCGCCTCCATGCAGCGCGCGCGCATGCAGCGCGCGGGTCCCTCGCCGTAGAGGCGCTCGCAGCGTCTCGCCCAAGGCACGTCGCGGAAGAACTGGATCGTCTGGTCGCGGCACGCGAATGGGTCCACGGTCACCGCGCGGCCCGGCATGTCGCGGAAGAATTGCCCCGGACCGCAGATCACCGGCGAGCCGGGACCGAAGAGCGTCACGGTGGGCACGCCGACGACGCGCCCGAGATGGGCGATCCCCGTGTCGGGACACACCAGCAAACGCGCGCGCGCCAGCACGTGCCACATTGCCGCAAGCGCGAGCGTTCCCTGGATGCGCTCGCCGGGCGCGTCGATCGCGTCGAGGATGTGCGACTCGCCGGGACCTGCGCTCCACAGCACGCGCAAGCCGCGCCGCTCGAGCCACGAGGCGAGCGCGCGCCACCGGGAGGGATCCCACAGCTTGAGGACCGAAGACGCGCCCACGTGGAGCACGGCGTAGTCCGTGCCGAAGTCGGGCACGTCGTTCGCGTGGGGCGCCGGCCACGCCTCGGTGCGGTACGCTGCGGGCGGCGGTCCTTCCACCAGTTCGCACGCCGTTTCGCAGAACGCCGTAGGAACCTTCGAATACGGCACGAGCTCGTCCACGGGCCAGTTCTTGCGATCGGGACGATCGCCCGCGATGCCCACGATCCATGGAATGCCGAGCGCGCGCGCGAGCCACGACCAGCGATTGTCGGCGGGCAGGATCGCAAGATCGAAGCGCGGCAAGGCGCGCAACCGGCGCAGCGTCCCGACGTCGCGCGGATCGAGCGCATGCACGGTCACGCCATAGGGCCGGCCCGCGTACAGCGGCGCATGGGCCGGCGCCACAGTCATTGCGATCTCGGCATCCGGATGGCGCTCGCGCAGCTTCGCGAGCAGCGCGGTCAGCATGAGCGTGTCACCCAGGAGCAGGTGGTGGAGCACGAGGATGCGGCCGGGATTCGCCGGGCGCACCCGCGGCAACGGCCAGCGCGCGAGTGCCCCCGCCACGCTCGCGTACCGCAACGGCGCGCGGCTACCCGCCATCGCGCGAGAGCGCCGCCAGCTGGCGCAGGCTTTCCTCGAGGATCGCGAGCGAGAGAACGTGCTCCGCGAGGGCCGGCACGTTCGCGTAGGCGCGCACCATGAACGCGACGCGGCTCGCGTCGATCTGCCCACCCGTAAGCGCCTGGAGCGAATCGCTGCACGCGGCAAGGCGCGGCGCGAGATCGCCGCGCAGCCAACCGGACAGCGGTGGATTGAAGCCGCGCTTCTTGCGCGTGAACGTTCCGAGGCGCTCGAGCTCGGGCGCAAGCTTCGCGAGGAACCGCTTGGGCGGGCGCGTGAATCGCGCAGCCGGCGGCAGCGCAAGCACCGCGCCGACGAAGCGGTGATCGAGCAGCGGTGCGCGCAACTCGAGACCGTGCGCCATCGTCGTGAGGTCCGCCTTGCGCAGCACGTACTCCGGCAGGTAGTTCGCGAAGTCCCAGCGCAGCAGCCGATCGTGCGGCTCCGAGGCATCGAAGTCGGGCGCGCGCCAGTAGTGCACCTGCCACGCGCTGCGCGCCGGCTGCAGGAAGATGCGCTGGTTGGGCGTGAGACCCGAAAAGCGCAGCGTGTACGCGCTCTCCCAATCCATGGAAAGCTCGGACAGCGCCTTGCGCAAGCCCTTGGGCCGCACGTCGGGGAGGATCGGCATCGGCATGCGTACGCCGTCGCGCCACCGATTGCGCAGGTGCTTGGCGATGCGCTTGTAGCCCGCGAAGAGCTCGTCGCCGCCGTCGCCGCCGAGCACCACCTTGACGTGCCGCTCGGTCTCCCGCGCGAGGTACCACGTGGGAAACGACGAGGGATCTGCAAACGGCTCGTCGAGCGTGGCGACGATCTCCGCGAAGTCGTCGCGCAGGGTCGTCGGCACCACGATGCGCTCGTTGGGCAAGCCGAGGGTGCGCGCCGTCGCGGCGGCGTCCTCGCTTTCGTCGAACGACGATCCGGGGAACGCAGCGGAGAACGAGCGCAGGTCGCGATGACCGGTTGCGGCGAGGCGGCATGCGATGGCGCCCGAGTCGATGCCGCCCGAAAGGAACAGTCCGAGGGGACGATCGGCCACGAGGCGCAGCTCGATCGCCTCGTCGAGCAGCGCGCCGCAATCCTCCCCCGGCGCCGGGGACGGCGCCCAATAGCGCTCGACGCGAAGCTCGTTGTTCGCAAGATCGAGCTCCATCCGATGCGCGTTGGGCAGGCGGTGGATGTTCTCGAAGATGGTGCGCGGCGCCGGCACGTAGCGATGCGCGAGATAGGCATCGATCGCGTCGGGCGCGAACCCGCGCCGCTCGCGCGGCAGCCACGGCAGCACGCCGCGCACGATCGAGCCGAATGCGAAGCCGTTGCCGTCGTGCGCATACACGAGCGGCTTGAGCCCCATTCGGTCGCGCGCGAGATGAACGCGCTTCCTGCGGAAGTCGACGATGGCGAACGCGAACATACCGCGCAGCCGCGGCAACAGCTCTTCGATACCCCAGGCCTCGTACCCGCGCAGGATGAACTCGGTGTCGCTGCGCGTTCCGAAGCGCACGCCCTGCGTCTCGAGCTTGCGCGCGTCGTCGCGCCACCCGTACACCTCGCCGTTGTAGGCGATCCAGACCGAGCCGTCGTCGTTGCGCATGGGCTGGTCGGCCTCCGGCCGCGGGTCGACGATGGACAGGCGCGCGTGGACGAGCGCGATTGCCGCAGCGGCTTCGTCGGGCACACGCCCGCCCTCGCCGTCGAACGCCGCGACATGCTGCGCATCGGGCCCGCGACGGCGCAGGGCGTCGAGCATGCGCGCGCGCACGTCCGGCGCCCGCGGCGCTCCGAAGTAGCCGGCGATCCCGCACACGGCTAGCGCCGCTCCGCCACGCCCGCGAAGACGCACTCCATCGCGTCCAGCATGCGGTCGATACCGAAATTGTCCTGCGCGTAATCGTGCGCTGCGCGGCCCATGCGCTCGCGCAAGGCCGCGTCGCGCATGAGTCGCGCGAGCGCCTGTGCAAGCGCGGGTGGATCGCGCGGCGGAACCAGGAGGCCCGTGGTGCCGTCGATGACGGCTTCGGGGATCGCGCCGACCGGCGTGGACACCGCGGGCAGACCGCAGGCCGCCGCCTGCATGAGGCTCTGCGGAACGCCTTCGTCGCCGAACGACGGGAGCACCGCAACCTCCGCACAGGCGAACCACGCGGGGACGTCGTCCTGGTTGCCGGTGAAGCGCACGTCGCCGGCAAGATGCATGGCCGCGACGCGCGCCTCGAGATGTGCGCGGCGCGGACCGTCGCCGATCACGAGAAGCTGCCATCCGGGCACGCCGACGCGCAGCGACGCCCATGCGTCGAGCAGATCGTCGTGCCCTTTCCAGTCGCGCAGGGTCGCGAGGATCGCGACGGCCGGACGTGCATGGACGCCGCACTGCGCGCGCGCGGCGGCGCGATCGAGCGGCCGGAAACGCGCTAGATCGATGCCCGTGCGCACGGAGGTGATGCGCGCGGGATCGAAGCCGTTGTCGCGCACGAGCTGCGCCTTCAGCGCCTCGCCCGTCACGACGATGTGACGCGTTGCCCGCTGGTAGAGCCAGCGCGTCGTCCACGAATTGTTGACGGGCGTGGAGACGTGACGCGTGCGCACCACCGGCGGCATGCGCGCGATCGTGGACCCGGCCATCGCCACCAGCCACGCATCGGTGGAGCTGTGCGTGTTGATCACGTCGAACGACGCTGCGTTACGCGCGAGCCACCTGCGCATCTCGCGCAAGCCCCGGGGCTTCTTGTAAGCGATGGGGAGACCTTCCGCCGCGAGGCCGCGCGCCCGCGCCGCCGGCAGGATCTCCGCCATGTCCGCGGTGACGAGCTGAACCTCGTGCCCGCGCCGGCGCATGCCCTCCATCTCGGTGAGGATGCGCAGCTCCTGCCCGCCCCAGCCGATCGACGACTCGGTATGCAGGATCCTCACAGCGCGAACGACGGCGCGTAACGGCGGAACCAGCGCTCGAGGATCAGGAGCGTCCACAGGCGTCCCGCGTGATTGCGCCGCCCGCGGCGATGCTCGGACAGGAGACGCGCGAGCACGCCGTCGCGAAAGAGCCCGCGCCGCGCGAGCCCGCGCGGTCCGAGGTGGTCGTCGAGCTCCCCTGCGAGCTTGCCCGCGAGCCATTCGGTGAGCGGCATGACGAAGCCCTGCTTCCCACGCTCGACGATCTCGGGCGGCAGGTAGCGCCGCGCCACGCGCTTCAGCAGGTGCTTGTGCGTGTCGCCCCGGATCTTGAGCGAGGGATCGAGCCGCGCGCAGAACTCGACGAACTGGTGGTCGAGGTACGGCACCCGCGCCTCGAGCGAGTGCGTCATCGTCGCGCGATCGACCTTGGTCAGGAGATCGTCGGGCAGCCACAGCCGCGTGTCCACGTGCAGCAGACGGTCGAGATACGGCGCGCCCTCGGCCTCGTCGAACGCGGCGGCCGCGATCGAGCCGATGTCGGGAGCCTGCGCGGTCGCCGCGAGGAAGCGCGGCGAGAGCAGGCCGCCGTGCAGCACGACGTCGAAGACGTTGGGAATGGTGCGATAGCGCCGCGCGAGCGGCTCGGTCAGCGAGCGCAGCAGTCGGTCCTTGCGCCAGGTGGCGGGCAGGCCCTTCACGATGGCGGGCAGCGGCGACGCGGCGTGCCCGAGCCAGCGCGTGAACCGCTCCTCGCGCACGCGCTTCCTGTAGTTCGAGTAGCCGCCGAACACCTCGTCCGCGCCTTCGCCCGTGAGCACGACGGTGACGTCGCGGCGGGCGAAGCCCGCGAGCAGCATCGTCGGCAGGGCGGCCTGGTCTGCGAAGGGCTCGTCGAACACGTCGATCCAGCGATCGAAGGCGTCGAGCACGTGGTCGGGGGAGAGCATGAGCGCGTGATGACGGCTGCCGATGTGCTTTGCGACGCGCGCCGCCTCCTCGTGCTCGCTGACCGCGACGCCGCCCTCGAACCCGATGTTGAACGTGTCGACCGGCACGCCCGCGAGGTCCGTCATCACCGCCGCGACGAGCGCCGAGTCCACGCCCCCGCTCACGAACGCGCCGAGCGGTACGTCGGCGATCATCATGCCCTCGACCGACTGCCGCAGCTCGCGGTCGAGCGCCTCTTCGGCGTCCGCTTCGGAGAGCTCGAGCTTGCGCGCGTAGTCGGGACGCCAATACGGGCGGACGTCGAGCGTGCCGCCGCGAAGGCGGATCGCGTGACCCGGCATCAGCTTGCGCACGCCGCCGAAGACGCAATGCGGCGCGGGGATGAACTGGCACTCGAGATAGAGCCGCAGCGCACCCAGGTCGATGTCGGCGTGCACCGAAGGATGCGCGAGCACCGCCTTCAACTCGCTGCCGAAGACGAAGGTGGCGCCATCCCACGCGTAGTGCAGCGGCTTGACGCCCAGGTGGTCGCGCGCCGCGAACAGCGTGTCCGTGCGCGCGTCCCACAACGCGAACGCGAACATCCCGCGCAACCGGCGCACCACGTCCTCGCCCCACGCGAGCCAGCCCGCGATCACGGTCTCGGTGTCGCCCGCGGTGCGAAACACGTAGCCGCCGCGCGCAAGCTCCTCGCGCAGCGCGCGGAAGTTGTAGATCTCGCCGTTGAAGACGAGCGAGATGCTGCCGTCCGCACTCGTCATCGGCTGCCGGCTGCCCTCGATGTCGATGACCGAGAGCCGCCTGTGGCCGAAGTGCGCGGGGCCGCAGGTGTGGAAGCCGTCGGCATCGGGACCGCGGTGCGCGAGCGCGCGCGTCATCGACGCCAGCACCTCCGGGTTCTGCGCCGTCCCGCTTACGTAACCTGCGATGCCACACATGCGCGGATTGTAAGGCGTGGTCCGCGAGGGCACGCGCGCCGACGCTATAATTCGTCATGTTCCGCACGCGCGGCCGATTGAATCCGAAACGCTGGACGCGCGCGATTTCCGACCGCGTCCGCGGCACGGCCTTCGACCGCATCCTGCGCGACGCCGCCCGCGAGGGACGCCACCGCTTCGTGTTCGCATGGAACCGCGGGCTGGGCGACATCGCGCTCGGGCTCGTTCCGCTCTTCCTGCGCATTCGCGCGTCGGACCCTCGCGCACGCATCGAGGTGGTGACCCGCGAGGACCTGGTGCAGCCCTTCGAGCTCGCACGCGTCGACGCGATCCACGCCGTTCCGGGTCTCGCACGCGGCACGCCGGTCGACGTCGCGGCGTACGGGGACCGCGACACGGTCGTGCTCGCCGACCCCGACCCCACGCGATGGCTCGACGGGCGCCGCACCGACCATCCTCCCCGCCTCGCGTGGCGCGCGGAGTGGAACCCGCTCGCAGATTCGCTCGTCGCCGACGCCCCCGGCGTGGTCACCGTCGGCGCGCATGTCGCGTCCGAGACCGCCCAGTACTACGGCTACGTCAAGGACTGGCCCGCGGAAGCGTTTCGCGCGCTGTTCGCGCGATTCCCGGACGGCGTGCGGTTCGTGCTGTTCGGGAACGAAGCGCGCGAGCCTTTCCCGGCCCCCAACGTGGTCGACCTGCGCGGCCGGACGTCGTTCCTCGAGCTTCTGTCCGTCGTTCGCAATCGCTGCCGCGTGCTGATCGCCCCCGACAGCGGCGTGCTCACCGCGGCCTACTACCTCGAAGACGCATTCGACCTCGACCTCGTATCGCTTTGGTCCGATCCGCGCCAGGGGATCCTGAAGCAGGGATGCCCGTCGCCCAATCCACGCCTGCGCCACGTCGCGCTGCAAGGGGAGGGGGAGGACGTGCGCAACATCGACGTCGGCACCGTGGCGGGCGCGCTCGATCGCGCCATCGCGGCGGCGCGATCGCAGCAACGGGCCCATGCTCCGGCGCATTGACGCGGCGCGCGAGCCGTCGCGCGCGTCGGCTCTGCGATTGCGCGTATTCGCCTTCCTCGAGTTCTCGCTCGCGGCCTGGGCGTGCATCTACCTGGCGCTGGTCGCGGTGAGCGGCGCAACCTACGGAAGATCGTTCGCGTTCGGATTCGCGCTCGCGTTCGCCATCTGGCTCGTGCTCGGCGCGATCTTCTACGAGGCGGAGCCCGTGCCCCTGCCGGATGCGTGGCTCCTCGCGGCGATCCTCGCGTGGGCGGGATGGTCGGCCGCTTCGTATTTCTGGTCCGTGCGCCCCGCGCTGTCCAAGTCAGAGATCGGCACCGAGGTCGGGTGGGGATTGTGCACGGCGTTCGTTTTCTACGTCGCGGTACGCGGCCCGGTGTCCTTCCGCGCCGTGGCCACCACCGCAGTGGGCGTGGCGGGCGCGCTCTCCGTCGTCGCCCTCCATCTCGTGCTACTGCGCGCGGGCGCCGACCCCGAGAAATCACTCTCGGGGCTTCACGGCGGCGTCGGCGCGTTCTCGACGTATCTCGTGCTCGTGATCCCGCTCCTGCCGCTGCTGCTTGCCGAGCGGCCCGCCGGTTACGGCACCGGTCCCGTTGCGCTTGCGTGCGTCGCTGCGCTGTTCGTGCTGCTCCTCGTGGGCGCCCGCGCCACGGAGAACCGGATGGTGTGGCTCGCGCTCGCCGCGGGCTTCCTCGTGACCGCTTCGCTCGCTGCCTGGCGATGGCGCGCGCGCCTTGCACGTGCCCCGTGGCGCTGGACCGCGGCGCTCGTCGTGCTGCTGATCGTGGTCGGTGCGCTGTTCATCGATGCGGCGGCGCGTCGCGCGAGGCTCGACGTGCGGCACGATGCGTCCGTCGCCCAGGCCATCGCGGACGATCCACGCTTCGCGCTATGGCAGTACACGTTCGAGCGCATCGTCGAGCGCCCCTGGCTCGGATTCGGATTCGGCAAGTCGATCCTGCGCGAGGAGATGCAGGACGAGCTCAAGGACCCGCTGCTCGCGCACGCCCACAACCTTTTCGCGAGCCAGTGGCTGCAGACCGGCGCCGTCGGCGTCGCGGCGCTCTGTGCGGTGCTGCTTGCGCTTGCGTGGCGTTACGCCACGTTCCTGCGCGCGAGCGACGGCACGCTCGCGGCGATCGGACTTGCGGGACTGGCGATGCTCACGATGTTCGTCACCAAGAACCTGACGGACGATTTCATGATCCGCCCGACGAGCAAGGAGTTCTGGGCGCTCAACGCCCTCCTGATCGGCTACGGCATCCGCCGCCAGAGAAATTAGGGTCAGGTTCGCATTTCCGAATGGCGCGGCCTGCTTTGGTCAGCGGGCAAATTCGAACCTGACCCTGATTTCTCTTGACCCTAGTTTCTTTCGCGCCGCAGCTTTCGCACGTTCGCCTCATCGCGGGCGACGACCGGGATGGGCTTCACCGGTGCGCCCGCCGCGGGCACGTATTCGGGAATCCACGTCTTGAGCCGCGCCCGCACCTCGGCGTCGTCGGTGACGCGGTCGCTCTCGCACCACGTCACCATCTGCCCGACCGCCACGGCATCGGCCTCGCGCGCCTGCGCGATGTGCAGCTTGGGATGGGGGGTGGGCTTCGTGGCCTCCTCCACCGCGAGGGGCTCCTCGTAGAGCTTCTCGCCGGGACGCAATCCGGTGAACACCACCGCGATGTGCTCCGGATCGGCTCCCGACAGCTTGATCATGTCGCGCGCGAGATCGACGATGCGCACCGGCTCGCCCATGTCGAGCACCAGGATCTCGCCGCCGCGGCCCTGCAATCCTGCCTGCAGCAACAGCTGCGTGGCCTCCGACAGCGACATGAAGTAACGCGTGATGTCGGGATGCGTGACCGTGACGGGACCGCCGCGCGCAATCTGCTCGCGGAACCGCGGTATCACGCTGCCGGCGCTGCCGAAGACATTGCCGAAGCGAACGAGCACGAACTGCGTGCCCGCACCCTGCAGGCACTGGCAGGCCATTTCGGCGAGCCGCTTGGAGGCACCCATGACGTTGGTGGGGTTGACCGCCTTGTCGGTCGACACGAGCACGAACTTCTCGACCTTGGCCGCCACCGCCGCGCGCGCGATCACGTGGGTGCCGTACGCATTGTTGCGCACCGCCTGCCACGCATTGGTCTCCTCCATCAGCGGCACGTGCTTGTACGCGGCCGCATGGAAGATGACCGAGGGCTTCTCGCGCGAAATCACGTCGTCGACCAGCACCCCGTGCTTGACGTCGCCCACCACCGCCACCAGCGGAAGCTGCGGGAACGCGTCGGAGAGCTCGGTGCGGATCTCGTAGAGGGCCGCCTCGGAGAAGTCGAACAGGACGAGCCGTGCGGGATGGAAGCGCGCGATCTGGCGCGTGAGCTCCGCACCGATGGAGCCTCCGGCGCCCGTCACCATCACCACGCGATTGCCGAGCCACTCGCCCAGGCCCGCGCTGTCGAGCACGATGGGGTCGCGGCCGAGGAGGTCGTCGAGCTCGACGTTGCGGATGGTCGTGAGCGCGAGGCGGCCGCTGATGAGATCTTCGTACGAGGGGACCGTCAGCGCCTCGACGCCTGCGTTGGCGCACAGCTCCGCGACGCGCCGGCGCACGACGTGGTTGGCCGATGGCAGCGCGATGATGACCTTGCGCACGCCGTAGCGGGCGCACCAGCGCGGAAGCTCCGCGATACCGCCCAGGACGCGCACCCTCGACACCACGCGCGCCTGCTTCGCCGGATCGTCGTCGAGCAGGCCCACGACCCGCCATTGCCGGCTGCGCGCGAGGTCGCGCGCGAGATGCGCCCCGGCATCGCCGGCGCCGATCACGAGCACCGGCTCGCCGAGCGCCTCGAGCGGACTGTAGAGCCGGTGCTCCTTCCAGACGCGGTAGGCGAACCGGCTGCCGGCCATCAGGAACACGAGCACGATCGGGTACATCACGAGCACGCTGCGCGGCACCACATAGGGCAGTTGCAGCATCACCATGGCGGCCGGGATCAGCACCGCGCCCAGCACGGCCGCCGCGACGATCCGCTGCAGGTCGGAGATGCTCGCGAAGCGCCACAGTCCGCGATAGAGCCCGAGCGCCACGAAGATCACCGCCTGCAGCGGCAGTATCCAGGCGAGCGTACCCAGCATGTCCGCGACGTAGGACTCGCGCAGGTCGAGGTTGAAACGCAGCCAGTACATCGCCATCCAGGCGAGCGCCGCCGCGCACACGTCGTGCACGAACGCGAGGAGCGAACGGGAGTTGAACAGGGTCGGCATCGGAGAGGAAGCCTATTCGGCGGGGGCGTTCCGCCGCCAATGATAATCAATGGCGAGGAACAGCACTGCGTGTACGGTGCACCACGCCGCGAGGGCCGCCATCCCATGATGCGGCGCCGCGACCGCGCACACGACCGCCGTGACAGACGTGCCCGCCATCAGCGCGCCCCAGGCCGCGAGCGTGCCGGCATGGCCCGCGCCAAGGCGATGGAACCGCTGGTAGTAGTGCGCCCGATGCGGTTCCCAGATGCGCTCGCGCGCGAGCAGGCGGCGCGCGAGCGTGACCGTCGCGTCGGCAATGAAGGGCAGGAAGACGAGCAACGGAAACCATGCGGCCCATGCGCCGCTCGCGATGCCGCCCATGCCCCAGGCCGCGGCAAGGAATCCCAGGGGCACGGCGCCGACGTCGCCCAGGAACATTCGCGCCCGGGGACGGTTCACGGCCAGGAAGGGAACCGTTGCGGCCGCAAGTGCGAGCGGAAGCGCGCTGCCCGCGCCGTTCCACCCGAGCACTGCCGCATACGCCGCGAATCCCGTGATCGTCATCGCGGCCGCAAGCCCGTCGCTGCCGTCCATGAAGTTGTAGAGGTTGAGCGACCATGCGCAGGCGAACCACGCAAGTGTCGCGAGCGGCCAGCCGATGGGCACCGCGTGGTCGAGGGCGAACACGAATGCCGCGGCCGCGAGGACGTGCGCCAAAAGCCGCGCGCGGACGTCCACGCTGCGGACGTCGTCGCGCAGCGACACCGCGGCGAGCAGCAGCCAAGGCGCGCCCCAGAGCGCGGGTGACATGAGCGCCGGTGCGGCCGCAAAGAACGCCATCGGCGCAAACCCGGCCCAGATCGCGAGTCCCCCGACGCGAGGCACGGGTGTGCCATGGAGGCCCCGCGCACTCACCGCTGCGTGGGGAAGCCAAGCGCGCCATCGAAGGAGCAGGAGGATGGCGATCCCGGCGACCGACGCCGCGAACGCGGCCGCAGCCAACGCCGCGGTCAAGTCAAAGCTCCCGAATCGGGACCGGCCGGCGCCACCCGGCCGCATCCGCCCAGTGTCGAAAAATCAAAGGCCTCGCACGCCCCGCGACGGCTGCGCAGGCCCCGCTCCGCCCCGTCAAATCCCACGAAAACGCGGGAATAGGCCACGAACCCCGTTTCGGGGCCAGAAATGTAATTTTTATGTTTATTTTTCATATAGTTGCGAGCACGATCGAAAGCCCCGAGTGAGGGCCGCAGTGCGCCCGGCGTCCCCTCCGCGGCGCATTCGGCGCCTCTTTTTTGTTGCTTGGACACAACAAGGTCGTCTAGCCGCAGAGCCCATCCTGTCTTCGGCTTGCCACCGGCTCACGGCGTTTGGCAGAATGGGTTGCAACTTCTCGCAAGGATTAGAGAAGGTTCCGATGGCAGGCGCATAAGGCAACGCAAACCTCGCCAATTTTATCTGTTAGAGGAGAGACTCCATGAACAAAAAGCTCGTCGCTGTCGCAGTCGCGGGCGTCCTTGCGGCCCCGCTGGCTGCAGAGGCGCAAACCGCGAACGTGACGCTGTACGGTCGCTTGAATCTCACGATGGAAGCGGTGAACGGCCAAGCGGTGGACCCCAACCTGCCCGCCAACGCTGCTCCGGTGAACCGCACCATCTATCGCGTCAACTCGAACTCCTCGCGCCTCGGCGTGCGTGGTTCCGAAGCGCTCGGCGGTGGCCTGACCGCGATCTTCCAGATCGAGTCCTCGATCGTGGCGGACGCGAGCGGCGGCACGCTGGCCGGTCGCGAAACGTTCGTCGGCCTGCAAGGTTCGTGGGGTACGTTCAAGATGGGCTACTTCCTGTCGCCCTACGACGATATCCACCCCATCTTCGGTAACGTCCCGACCCTGACCACGTCGATCCTGTCGACCGCCGCCCTGTGGGCGCAAGGTCCGCAGAACAACGACAACGGCGGCTTCGACAACCGCAACCCGAACTCCATCCGCTACGACTCGCCGCGCATGGCCGGCTTCACCGGCTCGGCACAGCTGTCGACGATGGACGCCTCGGCGGCCACCGGCGGCACGGACGCGCAAGCCAAGCGTCACGCGTACATCGGCTCGTTGGGCGGCTTCTACAGCAACGGCCCGTTCCAGGGCGGTATCGCGTACAACTTCAACCAGAAGCTCCGTTGCGCCTCGTGCGACGACTGGGCGCTGTCGATCGCCGGCAACTGGAACTTCGGCATCGTCAAGGTTGGCGGCGTGTACGAGCGCCTCGACTACGAAACGCCGAGCGGCAGCCTGACCCGCAACTTCTGGGGCATCAGCGCGACCGTGCCCATCGGCCCGGGCGAACTGTATGCGTTCTACGGCGATGCGGGCGACGGCAGCGGCTCGTCGGCCAACGGCACGCGCGTCGGTCAAGTCGTCAAGGGCAACAGCACGGGTGCGGCGCAGTGGGAAATCAGCTACACCTACGCCCTGTCGAAGCGCACGCTGGCCTACACGGGCTTCGTGCAAACGCGCAACGACAACAACGCGGCCTACAACTTCAACATCAACCCGTACACCGTGGTCAATGGCGCCAACGCCAACGGCTTCGTGATGGGCCTGGTGCACTTCTTCTAAGAGAGCAACGACAAGAGTCTCTCCGCAATACCACGGGCGCCTTTGGGCGCCCGTTTTTTTTGGGAAAGAAGGCGTCCGATGGGTCCACGCCCCGGCGGCAGGCGCTTCGCGCGTCGGGCAGGCGCGTCCTTCTTCCGGTGCTAAGATTTGCCCATGCTCTCAACTGCCATCCTCGGATTCGACCGTGCATTGCGCACGCTCTCCGGCATAGCGCATTCGTCGCGACCCATTCCCGGGCAAGAGCTTCCTGACGTTCCGCTGAACGAGGAAGAGCGTCGGCTCG
>CAZIZD010000029.1:0-19101 GCA_964543615.1 uncultured Alcaligenaceae bacterium
GCGGTCACGGCGATCACCGGGATCTTCGCGGTGACCGGCTCGGCGCGCAGATGGCCGAGTGCCTGGATGCCGTTCATGCCGGGCAGCTGGATGTCCATGAGCACGAGGTCGGGGATCTTCTCCTTCGCGAGCACGATGCCGTCCTCGGCATTGGTCGCCTCGAGCGTCGCATGTCCCTTCACCTGCAGCACGTCGCGCACGAGCTTCATGTTGCGCGGATTGTCCTCGACGATCAGGATGGTGCCCATTGGCGTGCCCCCATGCTTGCCTACGTCTTGCGCTCGGGAATGGTGAAGCAGAACGTCGAGCCGCGGCCGAGCTCGCTCGTGAGCCAGATGCGCCCGCCGTGCAGCTCCACGAACCGGCGCGTCAGCGCGAGCCCGAGGCCCGTCCCTTCCGCCTTGCTCGTGTAGTCGGTGCCGACCTGGCGAAACTCCTCGAACACCGCCTCCTGGTCCTGCGGCGCGATGCCGATGCCCGTATCGCTGACCGAGACCTGGACCGCATTCTCCGCACGGACGGCGCGCACGTCGACGCGGCCGCCGTCGGGGGTGAACTTGACGGCGTTCGACAGAAGGTTGAGCAGGATCTGCTTGAACTTGCGCTCGTCCGCGACGATCGCGCCGAGTTCGGGCGCGACGTGGAGGCCGAGCTCGATGCCGTGCTTCATCGCGCGCTCGCGGATCAGGGTCATCGCGTCGGACAGCGCGGCCGGCAGGTCGAAGGTCGACGGCTCGAGGTCCATGCGGCCCGCCTCCACCTTCGACAGGTCGAGCACGTCGTTGATGAGGTTGAGAAGGTGCTTGCCCGACGTGTGGATGTCCTTGAGGTAGTCGTCCTGCTTTTCGTTGAGCTCGCCGAACAGGCGCGCGAGCAGCACCTCCGAGAAGCCGATGATCGCGTTGAGCGGCGTGCGCAGCTCGTGCGACATCGACGCGAGGAAGGCGGACTTGTGCTTGTTGGCCACCTCGAGCTCGCGGGACTTCTTCTGAATCTCGCCCACGAGCCGCGCGTTCTGGATGGCGATCACGGCCTGGTCGGCGAAGGTGCGCAGGAGCGCGACCTCCTTGTCCGAGAACGCGCCCGCGTGCTCGCGGCCAACGAAGATGGAACCGATGCCGCGCCCTTCCCAGAGCATCGGCGCGCCGATGGCCGCCTTGATCCCCATCGCATCCCAGACGACGCGCGCGTGCGCCGGCACGCTCGGGTCGTTCTCGATGTCGGGAAAATGCACGATCATCCGCCGCCGGATCGCGACGCCGGTCGCAGTCGACTCGTCCGAGGGCATCGGGTACAGCCTCTGCGTCTGCTCCAGGCCGGGGCCCTGGTAGGCGCCGAGCCGCAGCTGCCCGTCATCGCCGACCAGGTTGATGATCCCGACCTTGCCGGCAAACAGCCGCTCGCAGCTCGCGAGAATCTTCTCGAACACCGGTGACGTGTCGGCGATCGAGCTCGAGATCGCCGACAGTACTTCGCCCGAGGCGCGTTGCTGTTCGAGCGCCTCGCGCGTCGCGTTGAACAGCCGCACGTTGTCGATCGCGATGGCCGCCTGCCGGGCGAACGTCTGCACCAGCGCGACCTGGTCGGGGGCGAACAGTCCCGGGTCGTGGCGGGCGAGGACGATCGCGCCGTACGCACCGCCCTCGCGCATCAGCGGGACCGAGAGCACGGCGCGGCAGTCGAAGCGCTCCATGTTCTCGCGCGCACCCGCGAACTCGGTCGACAGCAGCGGCGCGATGTCGGCGATGTGGACCGTGTCGCGGTCGGTCGCCGCCCGGCCGGAGATCGACGAGCGGTCGAGCGGGACGGGTGTCGTGCCCTGCCGCCCCGCGTCCTCGGTGAGCTTGCCGTTCCAGTACTCGGCGGCGGGCACGAGCTGCGCGCCGTCGACCAGCATGATGCGCGCGAACGGCGCATGGCACAGGTGCGCCGCGCGCTCGGCCACCGTGTCGAGCACCGGCTGCACGTCGGTCGGCGAGCTCGAGATCACGCGCAGGATCTCGCTGATCGCCGTCTGCTGCTCGAGCGAGTTGGTGAGCTCGCGCGTGCGCTCGTCGACCTTGCGCTCGAGTCCGGCGTACGACTCCCTGAGCTGCGTCGTCATGCGGTTGAAGCGGTCGGCGAGTCCCTCGAGCTCGTCGCCGGTGCGCACGTCGATCTTCTGGTCGAGGTCGCCTTCGCCGATGCGCTGTGCGCCGTCGGCAAGCGTGCGAATCGGACGCACCATGCCGCGCGCGAGCGCAAGCGCGCAGAAGGCGGAAATGACGAGTCCCGCGAACAGCAGCAGCACGGTCTGCAGCACCGACGCCTTGAGGCGCGCGGTGACCTCCGACAGGGGCTGCTCGGCGAACACGTTCCAGTCGAGCGCGTCGATGCGCGCGAACGACACGAGCACCTCGGTGCCCGAGAGATCCTTGGAGGTCGTGGCCACCTCGGCGGCGCTGCCGTCGATCGCGGCCCTGACGTGCGGAAGATCGGCGAGGTTGGTCTTGCGCAGCACGAGCCCGATCTCGGGATCGGCGACGAGATAGCCGTTGCGGTCGACCACGAAGGCCTTGCCCTTGTCGCCGATCTTGATCCGCGACACGACGTCCCAGATGAACTTGAGGTTGACGTCGGCGATCGTGACGGGCCCGTTCTCGGCGCCCGAGCGGATCGCGACCGTCATGTAGGGCTCGGTCTCCTTGCGGAAGTAGACGGGACCGATCCAAGGCTTGCCCGGCCTCGCGTTCTTGAACCCCGGCTCCTTCGAGCGGTCCTCCTTCGACCCGATGCGATCCATGCCGAGGCGGGATACGAGAACCTGCTCGCGTCCGTCGCCGTCGAGCCATGCGATGTCCGTCACCTCCGGCACCTGGCGCAGGAGCTTCAGGAATTCGACGCGGCGCATCTCGAGGTCGCTCGCGTCGAGCTGCGGTAGCGCCGCGTACGCGAGCTGCTGCTGGATCTGCCGAATGTACTGCTCGATGCGCGACGCGGCGGCGATGGCCTTCTCGTGCTGGAGGTCGCCCAGCGCCGCCTTCTGCTCCTGGTACGAGAAGTAGAGACCGATGCCGCCGGACACGAGCAGCGCGCCGCTGACGAGCGAGAGGATGAGAAGCAGGTACTTGCGGAACAGCCGGCCGTGACGAAGACGGCGGGTAGCGTCCGCGGACGGCACTTCCGCCGCGCGCGCGGGATCGGCGCCGTTGCGCATCAAGGTTGCTCTCTCTCGCCGTGTCGAGCGAGCGTCGGCACGTCAGATCACCTTGTTCGCCGTCGTGAGAAGCACCGGCGGCAGCACGATGCCGAGCTGCTTCGCGGCGGTCTGGTTGACGACGAGCTCGATCGCGATCGGCCGCTCGACCGGCAGGTCGCCGGGCATGGCGCCCTTGCGGATCTTGTCGACGTACGCCGCAAGCCGCCGGTACACGTCGTCGATCACCGGGCCGTAGGTCATGAGGTTGCCCGCGCGTGCGAACGGCTCCCAGCCGTCGATCGCGGGAATGCGGGTCTTGCGGGAGAACTCCGCGATGCGCCCCGCGAACTGCAGCGTGAAGCCGTCGGCGAAGGCGAGGATCGCGTCGTCGCGCTCGCGCGCGACGTCGGCCAACGCCGCCTCGAGCTCCTTCTCGCTCGTGACGGGGAAATAGCGAATGGCGAGTCCCAGCTTTTGCGCCGCTTCCCTCGCGGCCGCGAGCTCGAGTCGCTCGCCCGGATGCTGCGGACTCACGACCAGCGCGATGCGCTTCGCGTTGGGCAGCGCCTGCTTGAGGAGGTCGAGGCGCTTGCCGACGAGGTCGAGGGAAAAGAGGCTGATGCCCGTCATGTTGCCGCCCGGCCGCGCATAGCTCTGCACGATCTTCGCTTCGACGGGATCGGCGCTGATGGAGAACACGATCGGCAGCGAAGGCTTCGTCTTGAGGATCGCGAACAGCGCGAGCCCGCCGGCGCCGACAAGGAGGTCGGGCCTCGAGGCCATCACCTCGGGCATCATCTCGATCACGCGATCCCCCGAGCCTTCGGCGGACCATACGTCCAGCACGATGTCGCGGCCCTCGACGTAGCCCAGCTCCTTCAGTCCCGCGCGCAAGGCGGTGACGTTGGCCGACGGCACGCCCTTCCTCTCCGTGGTGACGTACGCAACGCGGTAGGGCCTGGGCTGCGCCCGTACGCGGCTCGCGAGACCCGCCAGCGGAAGGAGGAGCAGGAATCTGCGGCGATCCGTCATTGTGTCTTTCCGAGGAGACGATATGCGCGCATCGGCCGCGCGAAGCCATGCAGCGTGAGCTCGCCCAGGTCCTCGGTGGCGCAGGTCTCGCTCACCTCGGCGAACACGCGCTGCGACACGATGATCTCGCCGGCCTTCGCTCCCTGGCACAGGCGCGCGGCCAGATTGGTCACGGTGCCGATGGCGCCGTAGTCGATGCGGCCCTCGAAGCCGATCGCGCCCACTGTCGCGAACCCCTGCGCAACGCCTATGCCGAGGCCCAGGTCGACGCCGCGCTTCTTCCACTTGGCCGACAGCTCGAGCGCCGCCTCGCGCATCGCGAGCGCGAGCATCACCCCGCGCTCGGCGGCGTTCTCGATGGGCACGGGATCCCCCAGGAACACCATCATGCCGTCGCCCGTGAAGCGCTCGAGGGTCGCGTCGTGATCGAGCACGAGGCGTCCCATGGCCGCGTGGAACGAGCCCAGCGTGCGCATGAGCTCTTCGGGCTCCGTGGTCTCGGCAAACGCGGTGAAGCCGCGCAGGTCGCAGTAGACGACGACGATCTCGCGCCTGCGGCTCTTGAGCGGATCCTCGCCGTTGCCGTCGACGATGAGTTCGGCGAGCTTGGGCGAGAAGAATCGCTTGAGGCGCGAAAGACGCTCGTTCTCCTGCACCTGCTCGGCGACGCGCCGCTCCAGCGTCGCCGACCACTCGGCAAGTTGCGCCGCCTGCCGCTGCGTTTCCTCGTGCAGTCGCTTGATGCGCAGCAACGAATGCACCCGGGCGAAGAGCTCGGGCTGGTTGATGGGCTTGCCGAGGAAATCGTCGGCACCAGCCGCAATGCCGTTGATGCGCTCCTGCTGCGGATCGAGCGACGTGCACAGGACCACCGGCAGGAGGGCCGTGGCGGGATCCGCGCGGATGCGCTTGCACACCTCGTAGCCCGACATGCCCGGCATCATGACGTCGAGCAGCACGAGATCGGGCGGTGCGTCGGCGATCCTGGCGAGCGCCTCCTCGCCGTTGGTGGCGGTCGTGACGGCGAATCCCTTCACGCCAAGCAGGTCAGCAAGCAGCTTGACGTTCTGCGGGATGTCGTCGACTACGAGGATGCGGGCGGCACTGTCGCTCAACTTCGCTTCTCCACCGGCGGGCCCGGGCGCGTCGCGCCCCCGCATGGTACCGAATTCGGGACGAAGGCGGTGCGCTTACCGCGAGGGCTCGATCCGCGTGAGCTCGCACAGCTCGATCGGGCTCACGCGCATGTTGGTCTCGATGCTCGAGCAGTCGGTGCTGCGGGCAAGCCCCATGCGGGCGAGCGCCGCTTCGCCCTCGCCGCGGCCCGGAGGCACCGCCAGGGCGTAGAGGGGACCCCGGTGGTCGCGGATGCCGCCGGCGATCGCGCCCTGCAGCAGGTTCGTGCGCGCCGGATCGTTGAAGTTGCTGACCAGCCCGTAGAATCGCGCGTCCTTCGGGAACGACGGCAGGACGTACGACAGCGGTTCGGGCGCCACGAGCAGCACGAGGGCATTCGGCTTGACGGGCGGCATCGCGACGACGAAGAACTGCTGGTCGAAGCGCTGCCGCCACCACGTCGGGAACTTGGCGGTCCCGATCACCGCAAGGAACGCGGCCGCGAAGACGAGTGCCAAGTGCCGCCCCCGCGCGAGCCGCACCACGAAGCACGCGACGAACAGCGCGCCCACCATCTCTAGCGGCACGAGATAGCGGAAGATCCGGTACATCACCGCCCACGCGACAAACGATGCGACGAAGAAGACGCCGAGGAAGCGCCATTCGCGCCGGAGACCCTCGAGCCGCGGCGGACGCGCGATCAGCGCCGCGAGGAAGAGCGTGTAGAGAAGCGCGGGACGCGCGTCGCGGAACTCGGGCTCGGCGACGAAGCCTTCGAGATTCCACAGCATCTCGTAGGGGAACCAGAGCCACGCGATGGGCGACGCGGGACCGAAGCGCGTCGCCGTGAAGCGCACGGGGTCGGCCCACGGCGAGCGGAAGAGGTCGTTGTAGTACGGGAAGAGCGGATTGCCGAAGCGCTCGTAGAGGACCCACATCCACGGTCCGGCGGCGAGCGCGAACGCGGCACCCGCCGCCACGCCTGCCACGACGACGTGCCGCAGGCGCGCGCGCCAATCGTCGCCGAGCGTGGCCGCGGCCGCGAGGAATCCGAGGACGAACAGGAGGCCGGTGAGCTTGAGCCCCGCCGCGAGTCCGGCGAGCGCGCCGGCCAGCGCGACGGTGCGCGTCGTCACCGGACCTCGCACGACGACCCACAGCGCGAGCATGACGAGCGCGGCCACGTACCAGTCGTTCATCGTCGTGCCGATGAGGCTCACCGACATCGGCGCCGTCACGCCGATCGCCAGCGCCCCCAGCGCCGCCGCGCGCTGCGCGGGGAAGAGGTGCTCGGCCATGCGCGCGAAGCAATACCAGCCCACGCCCGTCGGCGCGGCGAGCACGAAGGCGATGACCATCGGCGGCCATCCGGCCGCAACCATCGCGTAGAACGGCAGGTCGAGGAAGGGACTGTAGAAGGACTGGAGCTGCGCCGGCGCCCAGTCGATGCCGTGACGTCCGTGCACGAACGCCCATGCGTTGTAGTAGTGGTAGTTGAGAAGGTCCCAGTTGGAGTCCTGGCGCAACGCGATCGAGGCCGCGCCCGCGAGTGCGATGCACGCGCCGAGCCACAACCAGGGCCGCGAGGAAAGGGACGATGAGGGCATCGGGCGCATTCTCGCCCGAAGCCGCCTCTGGCCTGCCGTCGCGCTAACGCGAGGCGACATGCAGCGCCGCGCGCTGCACCTTCCGGCAGCGCTCGACCAGCCCTTCCGCGTTCATCTTTGCGGCCATTGGCGCGAAGGCCGGCTTCGGTCCCCGCCAGCGCAATGCCTCGACTTCCGCGAACAGCGGCGCATCGTCGCGCAGGGTGGCGAGCCTTTTGAATAGCAACGCCTGCTCGCGATTCGCACCGAGCGCATCCGCAGGAAAGTCCTCGATCGGGCCGTAGCGGTTCAGCATGCGCGCGGCGGAGACCGCGCCGATTCCCGCGATGCCCGGATAGCCGTCCGCCGCATCGCCGACGAGGGCGAGATAGTCCGGGATGAGATTGGGCGCGACACCGAACTTGGCCTTGACGCCGGCCTCGTCGTAGATCTTCTTCGCGCGCCGGTCGACCTGCACGACGCGGTCGCCGCGCACGCACTGCGCGAGATCCTTGTCGACCGTCCAGATCGACACCTTGCCGACCGCGGGATCGGCGGCGGCAATGCGCGCGGCCGAGGCGAGCGCATCGTCGGCCTCGAGCTCGACCATGGGCCACACGCACACGCCCATGGCCTCGAGCGCGTCCTCGAGCGGACGGAACTGCGCCCATAGCGCACGCTCGATGCCCGCCCCCGTCTTGTAGCCGGGCCAAAGATCGTTGCGGAACGACTCGATGACGCGGTCGGTCGCCACACCGAGGTGCGTCGCGCCTTCCTCCATCATCTGGAGAACCGTCTGCAGCACGCCTACCACCGCGCCGTAAGGACGATCCTCGCCCTTGGTGAACCGGCGCAGGCCGTAGAAGTGGCGGAAGAGCTCGTAGGTGCCGTCGACGACGTGAACGATCATTCGCGCATTATCGCGCTGCCGGGCGTTGTCCGCCTTTGTCCGACCCTGGCTTCCGCCGCGAAGCGACATCGCGAGCGGTTCACCTCGTTCAAAGTGACGGGGTCCCCACAAGTCCCATCGAGGAGAACCACCATGTTCGGCATCGGCGAATCCGACACCAGCGCGCTCAAGCTTCTGAAGAAAGACCACGACGAGGTGGACGCGCTCTTCCAGAAGTACGAGTCCGACAAGGACGACATGAGGTCCGCGCAAAGGCAGAAGCTGGCCGCGCAGATCTGCGACATGCTGACCGTGCACGCGACCATCGAGGAAGAGATCTTCTATCCGGCGGTGCGCAACGTGAGCGAGGACGTGCGCGACCTGGTCGCCGAAGCGGCCGTGGAGCACCAGTCGCTCAAG
The DNA here is from genome assembly GCA_964543615.1 of uncultured Alcaligenaceae bacterium. GTDB lineage: Bacteria > Pseudomonadota > Gammaproteobacteria > Burkholderiales > Casimicrobiaceae > VBCG01. The sequence continues at coordinate 8,222 of CAZIZD010000029.1, forward strand.
GACATCATCGGCCGGCTCGAGTCGGCGCCGGTCACCGATCCGCTCTTCGACGCGGGCGTGAAGGTTCTCGCGGAGTACGTGAAGCACCACGTGCGCGAGGAAGAAGACGAGCTGTTCCCCAAGGTTCGCTCGTCGGACCTCGACCTCGAGGCACTCGGCGAGCGGTTGCAAATGCGCAAGGCGGAGCTCATGTCGGAAGACGGGCCGGCGCCCAGCGCGCGGCGCGGCGACAACGGCAAGCGCCAGCCGGCGCGCGCGCCCGCGCGCTGACCATGCGCAAGGTCCCGCGCTCCGGTGCGCGGGACCGTCTCAGCGCATCAATGCACGTTCACCGGAATCCGGCGTGGTTGCGCATGCTCGGCTTTCGGGATGCGCAACGTGAGCACGCCATTGGCGAGCTCCGCCTCGATCCTGCTCGCGTCGAGCTCCTTGCTCAGCGTGAAGACACGGCGGAAGCGCGGGATGCTCACCTCTGCGTGACTGACGTCGAGTCCCTCGGGCACGTCCAGCTGCATCTGTCCCTCGATGGTGATGGTGTCGGCTTCGATCGACAGGTCGAGCCGGTCCTTCGGCACGCCGGGCAGATCTGCGCGCAGCGTGATTCCGCTCGCGTCCTCGACGACGTCGACGGGCGGCATGAGCACGAGTTCCTCGTTGCGGTTGGCTTGGGTGCGTTCGGTCATGGCGACTCTCCTCACTGGATCGTGATGCGGCGAGGCTGCGGGGCCTCGCGCCGGCGGACGCTCACGTGCAGGACGCCGTCGCGGCAGTTGGCGGTGACCGCAGCGGGATCGACGTCCGCGGGCAGGCTCAGCACCCGGCGGAAGCGCCCGGCGAATCGTTCATCGACGTGGACGGTGGCTTTCGCGTCCGCCGACGGTGCGGCGGGCTTGCGCTCGCCGGCGATGGTCAGCACGCCACGCTCGATCTGGACGTCGATGGTCGACGGATCGATGCCGGGCGCGAACGCGTAGATCTCCACGGATTTTTCGGTGCCGCCCACGTTGATGGCGGGAAAGCCGCCCCGGGCCGTGCCCCGGATGTTGGGCGACAGGTCGAACGCCTGGGCAAGCTCTTGCTGCAGGCGGTCCAGCTCCGCGAAGACGTCGCGGGGAAACAGGGTGCGATACATCGTCGTGGCCTCCTTGGTTGGGAAGTAACCGGGCAGGAGGGATGCGCTCCCACCCTTACGGGGCCGAGATATGGGCAGGCTGGTCCCGGTTTCAAGGGGGTAGGCCATCGTGGACGCGCGGGGAGCCTGGCCGATTGGCCCTACAATGCGGGCCGCACGTCGCGAACTCCCATGACCTCCGTCCTCATCTGGCACGACCAGGGCGATGCCTATGCAGCGTCGCTCGCCCGCCGCGGGCTCGCGGTCGACGTCGCGGTGGCGCACGACGAAGCGGAGTTCGCGCGGCTCCTGCCCGAGTCCGACGTGCTGCTGGGGTTTCGCTTTCCGGCCGCGCCCTGGGACCGGTGCGCGAGGCTTGGGTGGATCCACGTCGCGGCATCCGGCGCGGAATTCCTGTTGCCGCTACGCGATCGGCTCGCCGGCGTGACCGTCACCAACAGCCGGGGCATCCACGGCGCACCCATCGCCGAATACGCGATCGCGGCGATGGTGATGCTGCACTCCGACTTTCCCGCATTCTTTCGCGCGCAAGCCGATCGGCAATGGCAACGCAGGCCGGTGCGCACGCTCTCGGGGCGCACGCTCGGCATCCTCGGGCTCGGCGCCATCGGCAGCGCAATCGCGCTGCGCGCCGCGGCGTTCGGCATGGAGGTGCAAGGCGTCAGCCGCTCCGGCCGCGCCGTGCCCGGGTGCGCGGCCGCCGGGACGCCCGACGCGCTGCACGCCATGCTCGCGAAGTGCGACTTCGTCGCCGTCACGCTCCCCCTCACGGAAGAAACGCGCGGAATCCTCGACGATCGCGCCTTCGACGCGATCAAGCCGGGCGCCTTTCTCGTGAACGCGTCGCGCGGCGGCGTGGTGGATGAGCAGGCGATGATTCGCGCGCTCGCGTCGGGCCGCCTCGCCGGCGCGTGCGTCGATGTTTTCGAGGCGGAGCCCCTTCCGACCGACAGCCCGCTATGGTCGATGCGCAACGTGATCCTCACGCCGCACGTCGCGGGCATGCGCGAGGACTACGTGGAGCGCGTGCTCGACATATTCGCTGAGAATCTCGCGGCCTTCGAGGCGAAGCGCCCCATGCGCAACGTCTTCGACCTCGAACGCGGGTACTAGGAAGCTAGAGCCCCTCGAGCGTGTACGGCAGGTCGTGCGCGACCACGCGGTGCTGGAAGCGCCAGCCTTCGCGCGTGCGCACGAGATCGCAGTCGTACTGCCCCGGGGGAATGACACGGGTCTCGCCGTTGCGTGTCAGGAACACCACGAGGTAGCACTTCGCGTGGGCGCGGTCGCCGTCGGCGTCGATGCGCAGGTTGGAGATCACGTGCCGCAGCTGCGCTCCGCTCGCGCGATAGCGCGCGAACCGCTCGGCGAACTTGCGAATCGCGGCGTGTCCCTTGTGCACGCCGGCCACCGGGCTCGCGAGCGAGCCGTCCTCCGCGAAGCACTCGACAAGCGTGTCGACGTCGCCTTCGTCGAGCGCGCAGACGTACCGCACGAAGAGGTCGTCGATCTCGAGGCGATCCTCGACACTGGGCTTTCCCATCCTGTGAGCCTTTCACGTTGACATGCGATCGGCGCACATTGAATACTGAAAGAAGGACTGAACGCAAACGATGACCGACACAACACTTCCCGAGAACGCCTGCGACACGCACCTGCACGTGCTGGGCGACCCCGCTCGCTATCCCGGTGCGCCCTCCCGCCAGTACCAGCCACGCGAGAAGCGCTTCGACGAATACCGCAGGCTCGCCGCGTCGCTCGGACTTGCCCGCGCGGTGCTCGTGCAGCCGAGCTGCTATGGCTCCGACAATCGCGCGATGCTCGATACCCTGCGCGAGCATCCGCGGTCCACGCGCGGCATCGCGGTGATCGATCCCGCCATCGCGGACCGCGACGTCGAGGAGATGCATGCGCTCGGGGTGCGCGGCGTGCGCCTCAATCTCATGAATCCGCGCGTGCGCTCGCCCGAGGAGGCGCGCGACCTGATCGCGCCCGTCGTGCGCAAGGTCGCGCGCTTGGGATGGCACCTGCAGATCTACGCCGACCCCGACGTCGTCGCGCCGATCGCGCCGGTGCTTGCTGCGTGCGGCGTGCCCGTGGTGCTCGATCACTGTGCGGGCGCGCGCACGAGCCGGGGCCTCGGCGACCGGGACTTCGAGACGCTCGTCGATCTCTACGCGAAGGGGCAGTGCTGGGTGAAAGTCTCCGGCGCCGACATCGTGAGCGGCCAGGGGACCAACGCCTCGCCGGTCGCGGACGCCGAGCTCGCCTCCGCCGCGCCGTTCGTGCGCGCATTCGTCGCAGCCGGTAGCTCCCGCCTCGTGTGGGGGAGCGACTGGCCGCACCTCTATCATTTCCATGGCGCCGCGGGCGAAGCCGCCCCCGCGACGATCTTCCGGCCCGTCGACGAGCGGGCGCTCCTGCACATCGTGCTTGAATGCACGAATGCGGAAGACCGCCGACGCATTTTCGTGGACAATCCCGCAGCGCTTTACGACTTCTAGAAAACCACCAGGAGGAGCAATGAATCGCATGTTGGCGGCGTGCATCGCCGCCGTATCGCTGGCCTTGGGTTCGGGCGTGCACGCACAGGCGTATCCCGACAAGCCCATCCGGATGATCATCCCGCTGCCGCCCGGCGGCGGCACCGACACGCTCGGCCGCTTCATCGCCGAGCGGCTGTCGGCCAAGCTCGGGCAGCCCATCGTCCCCGAGAACAAGCCCGGCGCGGGCGCGGTGATCGGCACCGAGGCCGTGGCCAAGGCCAAGCCCGATGGCTACACGATCCTGTGGACCTCCTCGGACGGCGTGTCGATGGCGCCCGTGCTGAAGAAGAGCCTGCCGTACAAGGTGCCCGACGATTTCACGTACGTCGCGCGCGTATCCGACTTTGCGTACATCGTCACCGTCAACCCCAAGCTCCCGATCAAGAACATGCAGGAGCTCGTCGCCTATGCGAAGGCCAATCCCGGCGCGCTCAAGTACGGCACGTCGGGCATCGGCAGCGGGCCGCACATGGCGACCGAGCTCATCGCATCGGCCACGGGCACGCAGATGCTGCACGTGCCCTATCAGGGCATCGGGCCTGCGATCCAGGCAGCGCTCGGCGGACATCTCGACGTGATCCTCGCCGCACCGACGGTGAAGTCGCAGACCGATGCCGGGGCTCTCCGCCCGCTGGCGACCACCGGCACGACGCGCAATCCCGACTTTCCGAACCTGCCGACGCTTGCCGAAGCGGGCATCCCCAACCTCGTGGTCACGATCTGGTGGGGGATCATGGCGCCCGCCGGAACGCCCGAGCCGGTGCTCGCCAGGCTGCGCACCGCCGTCGCCGAAGTGATCAAGGATCCGGCCACGATCGAAGGCATGCGCAAGCTGGGCTACGCGCCCAACTACCTGCCGCACGACCAGTTCCGGGCGTTCGTGCTGGAGGACATGCAGCAGTGGGGACGCGCCGCCAAGGCGGCCAACATCACGGTCACGGACTGACGTACATGCGTCCGGCAGCGCGGCGGCAGAGCGCCGCCGCGCTGGGTCACACGAAGAGCTTGTGCTTCGCGACGAGCTCGCGGATGAGATCGACGAGCACCTTGAGGCCGGGTCCGAACTCGCGAATCTGGTAGCAGATCGCCACCTGGTGGCCGGGCAGCGGGGGATTGACCTTGAGCGCGCGCACGCCGCGCCGTTCCAGGTCGTCGGCCATGAGGCGCGCGGGCACGATGCCGATCGCGGCGCCCTGCGCGATCGTCTCCGCCGTCGCGTGGATGCTGTTGCACGTACTGATGCGCCGCGGCTTCACACCCGCGTCCGCGAACCACTTCATCACGGTGGCGTGCAGCCGCGCGGGCGGCGGCGGCACGATGAGCTGGTATTGCTCGAGGTCGGCCGGCGCGAAGGTGCGCCGCGGCAGCGTGAGCGACGAGCTCGCGAACCAGCCGAACACGTTCATCCCCAGCGGCTCCTGCGACACATGGGGCGCCACCGTGGGCTCGCTCACCACCGCGATGTCGAGCGCCTGGTCGTTGAGGCGCGCGCTCACCACGCCGGTGTCGCCGACGAACACGCTGGTGCGGATGGCGGGGTATCGCTGCTCGAGGCGCTTCAGCAGCTCGGGAAGGCAGATGAACGCGAACGTCTCGCTCACGCCGAGACGCAGCGTGCCCTTGAGAGGATCCTTGGTGCGGAATCGCTCGACGAGCTCGCCCGCGGTGGCGAGCATGCGATCGGCGTACTCGACGAGCGCGTGACCCTCGGCCGTGAGGCTCACGCGCGGACCGCGCCGCACGAAGAGCGGCGTATTGAGCGCGGCCTCGAGCTCGCGGATGCGCTGCGAGACGGAGGGCTGCGAGAGCTTGAGCTCCAGCGCAGCGGCGTGGAAGCTGCCGAGGCGCACGATCCGCTCGAAGGCGCGCAGCTGACCCAGCGTGACGTACATGATAGGGTGATCCTATCGTATTCCTCCAAAAAAATCAGCTTTTTTTAATGAAACCGCACTGCTAACGTGCGACCCAAGGTTCCGCGCCCCACGACGGAGCCATTCCTGGAGGAGTTCGCGCGTCCTGCCGCTGCAGGACGCCGGCACCGTCGATGTCGGTCCCCGCTGCACCCGCTCTCGCTCCCGAGGCGCCGGTCGATACCGGCGTCGCCGCGCCGCGCTGGGTGCAGGCGATCGACACGCTCGTCATCGCCGTCCTCAACGTCATGCTCGCGGCCGAAGTGCTCCTCGTGTTCGGCAGCACGATGGTCCGCTCGATCTTCAACACGTCGTCGATGATGTGGGTCGACGAAGTGTCGCCGCTGTTCCTCATCAACCTCGCATTCCTGGGTGGAGCCGTGTCGTACGGCCGCGGGCAATTCATCGCGATCACGCTGCTCGTCGAGCGCGCCCCCCCACTGTGGAACGGCGTGCTCAAGGCATTCGCCGAGTGGCTCGTCATCGGCATCTCGCTCCTGATCGGCGGCTACTCGATCCCGTTGCTCATCTCCAACGCCGAGGAGAAGACGCTGCTGCTCGGCATCAGCTACCTGTGGATGACGATCCCCATCACGCTGGGCTCGGCGCTGTTCGTGATCCACGCGATCCGCGGCCTCGCGAGCCGCGGGCTCGGGCCGAATCTCGCCGGGCTCGTGCTCCTCGCCGTGTGCGTCGCCGCGTTCCTGCTCGCGCGCCCGCTGCTCGCCGCGCATCCCACCGCGCTCTACACGCTGCTCGGCGTCGGCTTCTTCGCGCTCATCGCCGCCGGCGTGCCGGTGGGCTTCGTGCTCGCCACGGTCGGCATCGCCTGCGTGATGGCCATGGGCTCCGCCGGCATGGTGGGCGTGGTGACGAACGCGCAGCGCGGCTCGGGAGGATTCATCTTCCTCGCCCTCCCCTTCTTCGTGCTGGCCGGATTCATCATGGACAAGGCCGATGTCGGCGGCCGCATCGTCGACTTCCTCGACTCGCTCATCGGCCACTTCAAGGGCGGCCTGCTGCAGGTCATGGTCGTCGGCGTCTACCTCTCCTCGTGCATCTCGGGCTCGAAGGCCGCCGACATGGCGACCATCGGCATCCCGATGAACCGCAAGCTCGACGCGCACGGTTACGAGCCGCACGAGCGCGCGGCGCTGCTGGCCGCGTCGGCCGCGATGGCGGAATCGGTGCCGCCGTCGATCGCGCTCATCCTGCTCGGATCGTCGACGTCGATCTCGACCGGCGCACTGTTCATCGCGGGCCTGCTGCCCGCGGCAACGGTCGCCATCTGCCTCATGATCGTGGTGCGCATCCGCGCGACCTCGTCCGGCTGGAAGCCTTCGCCGCGGGCTTCGGCCAAGGTCATCGCGCGCAATGGCCGCCGCGCGATCCTGCCGCTCATGATGCCGGTGCTGCTGCTGGGCGGCATCGCGGCGGGCATCGGCACGCCGACCGAAGTGTCGACGTTCGCGGTGCTCTACGGCCTCGCGCTCGGCCTCATGTACCGCCGCTTCCGGTGGAAGGACATGTGGACCGTGCTGACGGGCGCCACGCTCCTCAACGGCATGATCTTCTTCACCGTGAGCGCGGCCACGATCTTCTCGTGGGCGATGACGCTCGAAGGCGTCACGGTCGCGATCGCCAACGCCGTTGCAGGGCTCGGGCCGGCGCTGTTCCTTCCGGCGGTGATCGTCATCACGATCCTCATGGGCGCGGTGCTCGAGAGCTTCGTGACCATCGTGATCCTCGCGCCGCTGCTCCTCCCCGTGTGCCTGCAGCTCGGCATCAATCCGCTGCAGTACGGGATCATCATGACCGAGTCGTTCGGCATCGGCTCGATCCTGCCGCCCATCGGCATCGCGCTGTACGTCGCGTGCGCGATCTGCGGCGCGCGGGTCGAGCTCGCAAGCCGCCCGCTCTTCCGCTACCTCGCCGTGATGATCGGCGGCCTGCTGCTCGTCGCGTTCGTGCCCTGGATCACCACCGTGCTACCCGTGTGGCTCAACTTCAAGTTCTAGACAATATCGCCCAAGGAGGATTGCCATGTCGCAACACCGCTCCGCATTGAAGTCCCTGCGCCGCCGCAACGTCCTGCACGCCGCGGCCGCCGTGTCGCTCGCCCCCCTCGTCGGCCACGCCCAGGCGCAAGGCACGGGGAAGCGCATCCGCTTCGCGCATCCCGCGCCGACCGCACACGGCTGGCACATCTGGGCCGAGCAGTTCAAGAAGGTCGTGGAGCAGGAGTCCGGGGGCAAGCTCACCGTGCAGATCTTCCCCAACGCGCAGATGGGCAACGAGCGTGACACCGCGCAGGCAGTGCGCCAGGGCTCGCTCGAGATGGGCGCGATCGGCGTGGGCCTCATGAACTGGGTGCCCGAGATGTCGATCACCGACGCGCCCTTCCTCTGGAAGTCGCGCCAGCAGTGCTGGAACGCGATCAACGGCGCGTTCGGCGACGACCTGCGCAAGCGCTCGCTCGAGAAGGGCTTCGTGCTTTCGGGCTGGACCGACCTGGGCTTTCGCAGCATCACCAACAACAAGCTGCCGATCAACAGCGTCAAGGACATGCAGGGCCTCAAGATGCGCGTGCCCAACTCCAAGGCGTACATCCAGATGATCCAGGCGATGGGCGCGACCACGGTCGCCGTCGATCTCTCCGAGCTCTACCTGGCGCTACGCCAGGGCGTGGCGGACGGCCAGGACACGCCCGCCGTCGTGGTCAAGTCCAACAAGTTCTACGAGGTGCAGAAGTACATCAGCAAGACCGACCACGTGCTGACGACCGCCTACACCGTGACCAATCCCAAGTTCTACGAGGGACTCACGCCGGACGAGAAGAAGGCGTTCGACAGCGCATGCAAGAACGCCAACGAGTTCCTGCGCAACCACACGGTCAAGGACGAGTCCGAGGCCTTCGACTTCCTGAAGGCGCAGGGCATGACGGTGAACCTCAAACCGGACGTGGAATCGTTCCGCGTCGCGACGGGCTCGGTGATCGAGAAGAATCCGGACCTCTTCCTGCCCGAGCTCGTGAAGATGGCTCGTGCGACCCCCGTCTAGGAACGACCCGATGATTCCAAGGAACTCGGTGAAGCATGCCGCGGCCAACGGAACCTGGGTCCGCGGCGTCCACCTCACGTTTCCCGCAACGACCGTCATCGAGGTGCTTGCGTCGGAGCGCCTCGACTTCGTCTACATCGACGGCGAGCACGGGCGCTTCGACTGGCGGGACATCGAGATCATGTGCATCACGGCCGAGCGGCACGGGCTCACGCCTATCGCGCGCATTCCCGACCCTTCGAGCGCCACCATCACCCGCTTCCTCGACCGCGGCGTGCGCGGGATCGTCGTCCCGCACGTGGAGTCCACCGACGACGCCAGACGCGTCATCGACGCCGCGTATTTCTCTCCCATGGGCGAACGGTCCTTCGGGGCCGGGCGCCCGGAGTACTGGGAGAGCGGCGCCGATCGCGCCGCGTACATGGAAGCCTGCAACGGCGCGGTCTCCGTCTGCATGATGGTCGAGACCGCGGCGGCGCTGAAGGCCGCCGGGGACATCGCGCAGGTGCCTGGCGTGGACTACCTGAGCTTCGGCCTGCTCGACCTCGCGCAATCGCTGGGACATCCGGGAGAAGGTGCGCACCCCGACGTCAAGAACGCCGTCGCCGACTGCACGCAGCGCATCAACGCCGCGGGCAAGCGGGTGCGCGAGCAGTTCATGCATTACGCGTGGGTCAACGACGTGCTGCGCGCGGGCTTCCGTGCGCTCATCGGCGGCAAGACGGCCCACACCGCGTAGGAGAGCCTCCATGATCGAGCAGGACGTCGTCATCAATACGAAGTACGGACGCCAGCCGGGCTACGCGGCGTGCCCGAGCGAGCCGGGGGCGTATCCGCCCGTCATCATCTACATGGATGCGCCCGGCTTTCGCGACGAGCTCAAGATCCAGGCGCGGCGCATCGCGCGGCACGGCTACTTCTGTCTCGTGCCCGATCTCTACTATCGGCTGGGCACGCTGCGCTTCGACATTCCCCGCCGCAACGAGCAGATGTCGGCCGTGATCCGCGCGTCGATGCAGAGCCTCACCAACGCCGCGGTCATGGAAGACACCGCGGGGATGATCGCGTTCCTCGACGGCCAGGACAAGGCCAGGGAAGGACCGCTCGGGTGCGTCGGGCACTGCATGAGCGGCCCGTTCGCGATGACGGCCGCGGCCAGGTACTCGCGCATGCGTGCGGCCGCGGCGCTGTATGGCGTGGACATGGTCACCGACAAGCCCGACTCGCCGCACAAGCTCGCGGGCGACATCCAGGGCGAGATGTACGTGGGCTTTGCCGGGCACGATCCGGCCGTTCCCGCCACCACGCCGCCTGCGCTCGATGCCGCGCTCAAGGCCGCGGGCACGCGCTATCGACTGGAGACGTACGAGAACGCGCATCACGGCTTCTGCTTCGCCAACCGCCCGGACTACGACCCGGTCGCTGCGGAGCGCTGCTGGACGACGCTGTTCGACCTTTGGGACCGCAACCTCAAGTAACGCATGCCCTATCTCGAGATTCCCGACGGCACCCTCTACTACGAGGTCCATGGCGAAGGCTTCCCGGTGCTCCTGTTCGCCCCGGGCTTCCTGAGCTCGCGCATCGAGCGCTGGTCGACCAATCCTGCGAAGCCCGGCGTGCCGCAGGACTGGCTCGATCCGGTGCCCGCGCTGCGTGACCGCTTCATGCTGATCGAGCTCGACGTGCGCAACGCGGGCCGCTCACGCGCGCAGCTGAAGCCCACGGACGATTGGGAGACCTACACCGACGACTTCCTCGATCTCACCGACCACCTTGGCGTGTCGCGCTTTCACGCCTTCGGCGCGTGCATCGGCGTGTCGTTCGCGCTTTCGGTCGCCAAGCGCCGCCCCAACGCCGTCGCCTCGCTCGTCCTGCAGAATCCGATCGGCCTTTCCGACGTCAACCGCGCAGCGCTCGACGCCGAGTTCGACAAGTGGACCGGCGAGGTCCGCGACTGGCCGAACATCGATCCTGCCGCGTTCGAGGCCTTCCGCCAGAGCATGTTCGGCGGCGACTTCATATTCAGCGTCACGCGCGAGTTCGTGCGCGGCTGCCCCATCCCGATGTTCCTCATGCCGGGCAACGACATGGTGCACGCCGCGAACTGCTCCGACGACCTCGCCAAGGCGCCGGACGTCGAGGTGCTCATGCCGTGGAAGGGCGTCGACCTGCGCGACATGGCGATGCAGCGCGTGCGCGAGTTCCTGATCCGGCATACACCATGACGAGAAT
>CAZIZD010000030.1:0-10650 GCA_964543615.1 uncultured Alcaligenaceae bacterium
ATAGTAGTAGCCCGTGATGCTGCCGGACAGGCGCTCGTCGTCCGCGGCGAGCGCGTTGCCGGACGCGGCGAGAGCGAGCGCCAGCGCGAGCTGCCGCATCTATCCGCCCAACGCCATCACCGCGACGATCAGCGCGGCGCCGAACAGGGCCATGGCGACGCCGTTGATCCACGGACGGCGATGACCCGCATAACGCCCGAGTCCGGTACCGGCGATGGCCAGCATCACGAGCGTGATGACCCGCGAGACGTTCATCGCCCTCGCGACTTCGTCCACGAACAGGAACGGGGCGACCACCGGAAACGTCGCGATGACGACCATGGCGAAGATGCCGGCAGCCTCCAGGAAGTCGCGTACTCGAAGCAGGGATCCCTGGGCCGCCGGCCGCGCGAGCAGCCTCTCGCGCATGCCCTCGATCTCGGAATCGCCGACGATCGGCGTCAGGTAATCCGGCAACGCCTTCGCCATGAGCCGTGCCCCTTCGCGGGAGTCCGACTCGCGGATGCGGCTTGCCAGCGTTCGCAGTCGCGCGCGCTCCGTCGCGGTTCGCACGACGTACATCACTGCGTCGACGAGTCCCCACGCAACGTTGCACCCGAGCGCCCCAATGAGCACCGTGCGCACCTCGGCCTGCCCTGCGGATGCGATTGACAGCGATCCGACGATCGTCACCGCCATGATGAGCCCGAACAGCACTTCGGAAATGCGATCGACCGGATCGAGCAGCCGCTCGCGTTCGTCGGTGTAGGCACTACCCATGGTCGCGGTTGCGCATCAACGCTTCGGTTGCTGCGCCTGCGCGCGCAGCGCGTTGGCCGAGCGCACGGCCTGGGGCACGACCGCATCGAATGCCGCGGCGTAACGCGCCTTGTCCGCGTCCGCAAAGCCTTCGGCGATCACGTCGAACTTGTTGGGGGCCTCGACGTAGACCTCGAAGGCCACCGGCGTGACGCCCTTCGGCCAGGGAAAGTAGGTGGGCCCCCACCGCGTCATGACCTGGATGTCGCGCTTGCCCTTGTCCGTGCGCGCGACGATCTTCTGGACGCCTGCTGCGCTGAGCTCTGCGGTCCGCGGTGCGACGACCGGTGCGAGTGCGGCGAAGGTCCTGTCGGCTTGCGTGGGCGGCGCCGGTGCGGGCGCCGGCTGGGCCAGGCCCGGTGCGGACAATGCCGCAGCCACTACGGCAATCATGATCGAGAGCATGTTCATCTTCATCTCCTCAGGTGTCATGCATGGTTCAAAGCAGCCACTCGATGGGCAGGATCGACAGGAACTCCACCTTGAAGCGCTTGGCGGCGTCCGTTTCCGGGTCCACGTCGTAGCGCGTTTCCACGCCCGCCGCCGAACGCTCGATCCAGACCAGGTCGTCGCTGCCCGGGGCCAGCCGGACCTCGTAGGCGAGCTCCGGTACCGACGTGTCGAAAAGCTCCCCGAGCAGCCTTGCGAACAGCGGACTGTCGATGACGATCCCCATCTCGGTGTTCAACTTCGCCGATCGCTGGTCGAAGTTGAACGAGCCCACGAAGATGCGCTCGCCGTCCACGGCGTAGGTCTTGGCATGCAGGCCGGCCACCTTCCCTGCGCCGAAGCGTCCCTTGACCTTCAGCGACTCCTTGACCGCAGTCGGCTTGAGTTCCCAGAGCTCCACGCCTGCCCGCAGCAGGTCACGCCGGCGCGTCATGTACCCGGCGTGCACGACCGACTCGTCGGATGCCGCCAGCGAGTTGGTGAGAACGCGGACTCTCACGCCACGCTTCGCGATCTCGGTCAGCAGTGCCGTTCCGCCGTCGCCCGGCACGAAGTAGGGCGATACGATGTCGAAGGACTTCTCCGGCCGACCCACACGCTTCATGAGCTCCGGGAACAGCAGGATGTCCGTGCGTGCCGTCGCGTCGAGCGTCTTGGCCGGGTCGTCGTACACGACGCGTGCGGTCGTCCACTCGAACTGCACGCGCCGGTCCCGCAGCTCGGCCAGGAGCGGTGTCGTCCGGACCGCTTCGAGGTAATCGACCGCGACCGGGTCGGCGTGCGTCAATGCAAACCTCTCCTTCAGGCTCGACGCGGCGTCCGCGCCCGCAGGCCCGGTGAAGCCCGCGGCCGGGTACGCGGACGCGCTGTTCCAGTAGACGTCGAACTGCCTCGACACGTCCGCCACCACCGGTCCGGCGGCCAGCACATCGATGTCGGCGAATCCAATCCCGGCTTCGGCGCCGAAGTACTCGTTCGCGATGTTTCGTCCGCCGACCACGCTCATCTGGTTATCTGCCGTGAACGACTTGTTGTGCATGCGGCGGTTGAGACGCCTGAAGTCGGTCAGGTAGCCGAGCGCGCGCGAGCCGCGGTTGGCGAAGGGGTTGTACAGGCGCACCTCGATATTCGCGTGCGCGTCGAGCGCGGCAATCGTAGGGTCGAGTCCGCCCGTATTGGCGTCGTCGAGCAGGATCCGCACACGGACCCCGCGCTCCGCGGCCAGCCAGAGGGCTTCGAAGAGAAGGTACCCGACGACGTCGCCGTGCCAGATGAAGTACTGCGCGTCGAGTGTCTTCTCCGCCGCGCCCGCCAGGAGCATCCGCGCGGCAAAGGCGTCGTGAGGCTCGGGAAACCGGGCGAATCCCGACTTCCCCGGATTCTGCGCGAGGTAGGGGATCACCGCGCGGCCCAGTCGCGTGCCGGCCGTATCGGCCATCGCCGTCGAGGCAACCCGATCCTGCGGTGGAGGCAGCGTGGCGCAGCCCGCGGCGAGCACCGCGAACAAGGCGAACACTATCGACAGCGTGCGGTTCATCCCGGAGCCTTGCATGCCGGAGAGGCCCATTCTCCGCCACAAGCGCCCGCGCGACTCGAACCTTTCACGCCATTCTGTAGTGCGCTTGAGGCAGATCAATCGCGAGCCCTCGCGCCTCCCTTGCGGGGGATCAAGGTCCCCGGGCGCGATGCGGATATGGTGGAACAGTTGAACATCCAAGGTGGCACGTATGTCGACATTCGCGCCGGGTCTTCTTCCGCGCTCGGTCGCGCGAGTGCACCACGCCTTGCGATCGGCGCTGGCCATCGGCCATGCCATGCGAGGTCCCGACGAGGCGGCGCGCACGTCGATCGCAATCTCGAGCGCAGTGCGCAATGCCGGGCTCGCGCTGCTGGTGGCCGCGCTCAACAGGGCGGCACCGGCTATCATCGCAGGCGTGCTCGCCTATCTGGTTCTGTCGGCACTCACGGTCATGCCGTACGTCGTCTGGCGAAGGCGCAAGGCGCACTGCGCGGCGGCGTGAATTCAACCTGGGAGTCAATGTCATGGCGAAGAAGCAAGCGACGGTCAAGGCGGCAAGGCCCGACTCGGGCACCGGCAAGCTCTCCAACAAGGACTACGACAAGGCGTTGAAGAAGCTTCACTCCGAGCTCGTGAAGCTCCAGCTCTGGGTACAGCACAAGGGCCTCAAGGTCTGCGTCGTGTTCGAGGGCCGGGACGGTGCCGGCAAGGGTGGCACGATCAAGGCGATCACCGAGCGGGTGAGCCCGCGCGTGTTCCGCGTCATCGCGCTGCCAGCGCCCACCGAGCGCGAGAAGTCGCAGATGTACATACAGCGCTACCTGCCGCACCTGCCCGCGGCGGGCGAAGTGGTGATCTGGGACCGCAGCTGGTACAACCGCGCGGGCGTCGAGCGCGTCATGGGGTTCTGCACGGAAGAGCAGGCCAAGGACTTCCTGCGCGTGGCTCCGAACGTGGAAAAGGCCATGGTCGCCTCCGGCATCATCCTGCTCAAGTACTGGCTCGAGGTGAGCGAGAAGGAGCAGACGCGCCGGCTGGCCGCGCGCATCGACGACGGCCGCAAGATCTGGAAGCTGTCGCCGATGGACTTGAAGTCGTACAGCCGCTGGCACGACTACACGCGCGCGCGCGACGACATGTTCGCGGCGACGGACACCGCGTGGGCCCCGTGGTACGTGGCGAAGTCCGAGGACAAGAAGCGCGTGCGCCTCAACATCATCTCGCACCTCCTGTCGCACGTTCCCTACGAGGACGTGCCGCGCGAGAAGATCAAGCTGCCGAGGCGCGGAAAGGACAAGGGCTACAAGTCGCCGGACTACGCGTACAAGTACGTGCCGGAGAAGTTCTAGCGAGCCTGCTGGATCAGCGCGGCAATTCGCTCCGACTGCACGACGGCGTCGGCAAAGCGTTCGAACTCGGCGCCGTCCTGCGGGGGGTAGGCAAGACCGTCGCACGAGGTATCGTCGTGGCGCGGCGCCCAGATCGCGCGCGACTCGAGCAGCCACACGCCGTACGCCGCCCGCAGCGGACCCTGCCCCAATTCCCGCTGCAGCGTGTGCGCGGCGAGCGCGGCGTTGGAGGCGATCGCGGCTTCGAGCAGCGCAGCGCGGTACCCGGGGCGCGTCACGACATCTGCACCGTGCGTCTCGGCGAGCCGCCGCGCAGCCGCGTGCACGACCACCAGCAGGCGATCGACGATGTTGCGCAGCGCGTGCATCTGCGCCAGCTCGAGATAGCTGCGCGGGTCGAGAAAGGCATCGACGGCAGCGCTGACCGCGCCGCAGCCGCTGTGACCCAGGACGACGACGAGCCGCAGCGTGTCTGCAAAGTGATCGGCGGCGTAGCGCAGGCTGCCCAATCCTTCTGCGCCCAGGCCGTTGCCCGCCACGCGCACGACGAAGAGATCGTTGGGGCCCTCGTTGAAGAGCAGTTCGACCGGAACTCGCGCATCGGCACAACCGAGCACTGCCGCGAATGGCCGTTGCGGGGGGCGGCTGCCTTCAAGCCCCGCAATGCCGAGGTCGCGCGGGTCGAGGTGGATCTCCCGCCGCGCGACGCCGTCGCCTTCCTGCGCGTGCTCGATCAGCGATGCGATGGAGCGACTGCCGTCCGTCAGGCGCCTGCGCGCCTCCTCCGCATCCGCCGGGCGGGGGCGTCCTTCTTCCGTGCCGTCGTAGCGATACGCGATCTCGACCAGCTTCATGCCATGATGTTCACGCCACCGTCCACGTACAGTGTCTCACCCGAAAGCCGCCGCGCATAGGGTGTCGCCAGGTACGCGCATGCGAACCCCACGTCCATGATGTCGACCAGCTCGCCCAGCGGCGCGCGCTGCGCGGCCTCGGTGAGCAGGATGTCGAAGTCCTTGAGACCCGACGCGGCGCGCGTCTTGAGCGGTCCCGGCGAGATCGCGTGCACGCGGATGCCGCGGGGACCGAGCTCGTACGCGAGGTAGCGGCAGCAGGCCTCGAGCGCCGCCTTGACGGGACCCATCACGCTGTAGGTCGGCACCACCTTGTTGGCGCCGTAATAGCTCATCGCGAACATGGTGCCGCCCTCGGTCATGAGTGGCGCAGCGAGGCTGGCCATGCGCACGAACGAGTGGCAGGACACGTCCATGGCCTTGGCGAACCCCGCGGCCGAGCAGTTGATGAGCCCGCCCTGCAGGTCCTCCTTGGGCGCGAACGCGATGGAGTGGACGAGCATGTCGAGCCTGCCCCAGCGCTGCCTCACTTCGTCGAACACCGCCTCGAGCTGGCCTTCGACGGAGACGTCGAGGGGCAGGAAGATGGAGGCGTCGACCGCCTTCGCGAGCGGCTCGACGTACGGCTTCGCCTTCTCGTTGAGGTAGGTGACGGCGAGGTCGGCGCCGAGCTCGCGGAACGCGCGGGCGCATCCGTAGGCGATGGACTGGTCGTTGGCAACCCCGATGACGAGGGCCTTGCGGCCCGCAAGCACCTGGCGCGGTTGGTCGTTCATGTGGCACTCCCGAGGACGCCGACGGTGTGGCGCGCGATCATGAGCTCCTCGTTGGTCGGGATCACCCATGCCGCGGTGCGGCTGCCCGGCGTGCTGATGCGCGGCCCGCCGCGCGCGTTGGCCGCGGGATCGAGCTCGACGCCGAGCCAGGCCGCGTCGCGGCACACGCGCTCGCGCAGGGTGACGCTGTGCTCGCCGATGCCCGCCGTGAAGACGATGGCGTCGAGGCCGCCGAGGGCCGCCGCGAGCGATCCGAGCTCGCGGCCGATGCGATAGGCGAAGAGGTCGATGGCTTCCTTCGCGTTGGGATCGCCGCTGGCCTCCAGCGTTCGCATGTCGCTCGAGACGCCGGACACGCCGAGCAGGCCCGACTCCTGGTAGATGAGGCGCTCGACGTCCCGTGTGCTCATGCCGAGCTCGTCCATCAGATACAGCACCACGCCGGGATCGAGGTTTCCGGAGCGCGTTCCCATCGGCAGCCCGTCCGCCGCGGTGAAGCCCATGGTGGATGCCATGCTGAGGCCGCCCTGCAGGGCGCACATCGAAGCACCGTTTCCGAGATGGAGGACGATCGTCCTGCCGGCGGCCGCGCGCGGATCGTACTGCGGCAGCGCGTGCGCGATGTACTCGTACGAGAGCCCGTGGAAGCCGTAGCGCAGCACGCCGCCATCCGTGATCGCACGCGGCAGCGCGAACATCTGGGCAATGCGCGGCTGATGACGATGGAACGCCGTGTCGAAGCAAGCGACCTGCGGCAGCGAAGGATCGCGCGCGAGCAGCAGGCGGATGGGCGAGAGGTTGTGCGGCTGGTGCAGCGGCGCGAGCGGCACGTACTTCTCGAGCGCTTCCACGATGGCGGGCGTGGCGAGGATCGGATGCGAGTACTCGCGTCCGCCGTGGACCACGCGGTGGCCGACCGCCGCGAGGCGATGTCCGGCAAAGTGCGCGCGCAGTACGCTGACGAGATGGTCGAGCGCGCCCTCGTGCCCGAGCTTGACGCCGTCGCCCCAGGCCTTCTCGTCGAGGACGTTGCCTTCGGCATCCTTCGCGACGAATCGGGGCGACGTGAACAGTCCCTCGGCCTGTCCGCGCGCGACGAGCGCAAGACCCGCGGCTTGCGCAACGAACAGCGAGAACTTGAGGCTCGACGAACCCGCGTTGAGGACGGCGATGCCTTCCCCGGTCATGCCACTGCTCTCTTCGCGTTCTCGCGGCGCGCGTACGCGACGAGGGCCGCGATCCCGCACGACGCGAGGCGCGTGATCACCGAGTCGGCGCGGCTCGTGAGGATGATGGGCACGCGCGCGCCGAGCACGATCCCCGCGGCGTCGGCACCTGCCAGGAAAGTAAGGCTCTTGGCAAGCATGTTGCCGGCCTCGAGGTCGGGCACGATCAGCACGTTCGCGCGCCCCGCCACCGGGGAGGCGATGTGCTTGATCTTCACCGACTCCAGGCTGATCGCGTTGTCGAGCGCGAGCGGTCCGTCGATCAGAGCGCCCGTGATCTGTCCGCGGTCCGCCATCTTGCACAGTGCGCCGGCTTCCACCGTCGAAGGCACCTTGGGATTGACCGTCTCCATCGCCGAGAGGATGGCCACGCGCACTTCGGCAAAGCGCAGGGCGTGCGCGAGGTCGATCGCGTTCTGGATGATGTCGACCTTGTCCTCCATGGTGGGCGCGATGTTGATCGCGGCATCGCTCACGATGAGCGTCTCCGCGTACGACGGCACATCCATCACGAAGCAGTGGCTGATCCTGCGCGCGGTGCGCATGCCGGCGTCGCGCGGGACCACCGCGCCCATCAGCTCGTCGGTGTGCAGGCTGCCCTTCATGAGCGCTTCCGCCTTGCCCTCGCGCACCAGCTCGACCGCTTTTTCCGCGGACGCGTGGCTGAAGGGCGCGTCGACGATGGGCACGCCCGCGATGTCGATGCCGAACTCGCGCGCGACGGCCTCGATCCTGGCCTTCGGTCCGACGAGGATGGGCGCGATGAGACCGAGCTTCGCCGCGTCGATGGCACTGCGCAGCGAGCTCTCGTCGCAGGGGTGGGCCACCGCGGTGACGGTGGGCGGGAGCGTCCTGCAGAACTCGAGCAGGCGGTTGTACTTGGTGTGAGCGATGTCGTTCATGTCGATGCGCGCTCGCGGGCGCGGGGCTTGCGCGCCTTGGAGCGCGCGGATGTGGGACTCTTCCTGCGTGGAGCGGTGCGTGGAGCGATGTCGAGCGTCGCACCGATGCTCTCGATCATGGCGATCTGCGCCGCGGAGGGCCTGGCACGCTGCACGCGCTCGTCGTGGAGGAGAGCACGGACGAGCGTCACGAGCCGTTTGCGGTCCTCGGCGCTGGCGAGCAGCTTGGGCAGGGTGGCGAGCGCCTCGTCGGGCGCGTAGCGGACGATGATCTCCTGCTCGCCGCGCACGCGGCGCCACTGGTCCACGGGCATGGCCGGCAGCAGGTCCTTGAAGTCGCGCATGAGGTCCTGCTTCACGCGCAGCTTCGACAGCAGGAGCGGCTCGCCCTTGCGAGCGAGCAGGCACGCCACGCGTGCCAGCGCCTCGGCGTAGCCGCCCTCGCCCATCGAGGCGAGCGCCTCCTGCACGAACGGAAGCTCGCGCGGCTCGGCCACGGGGCGCGGGTCGTGCGCGTGCTTGTCTGCCACATAAAGCGAGAAGACGTTGCCGTAGGTGAGGAAGAAGGTGGCCTCGCTCATGGCGTCGCGCATCGCGCGGTAGTAATCGAGCGATGCGCTGATCGCGGTCGACGCGGTCTTCTCGAGCTTGAGCACCGCATTGTCGGCACCGGCCGGCATGCGCTTGGCGCGCACCATGCCCGCGGCGGGTCCGAGCCATGCGAGCCAGGGATTGAGGTCCGACATCGACCACCGCTGCATGCGCAGCGGGTGGAACATGCGCCGGACCTTGCCGGCGTACTCGCCGGAGGTGGCCTGCACCACCGGTTGCAGGAAGAGCTCGTACGCCCGCTGGTTGAAGTCCGAAATCGCGGCCACCGCCTCGAAGGGCTTCTCGTCGTTGCGCTCGAACCGGTTGAGCTTGGCCGCGAGATCCTCGAGCCGGCGCTCCTCGAACGACACCTCGTAACCCGCACCTGCGTCCGCGATCTTCATCGCGTACAGGCCGGGCGGCAGGGCCTCGATCGACTTCAGCACCGAGACGATCTGCGCGTGCTCCTTCTTCGCGACCTTGCCGGAGACGAAGATGCCGAGATGGCCGATGTCCTCGTGGACGAGGCCCACGATCACCTGCCCGCGCGCCTTGATCTCTTCGGTCGAGCCATAGATGTCGGCGACCCAGTTGAAGGCCTGCTGCGGCGGCGTGATGTTGTCGCCCATCGAAGCGAAGAGCACGATGGGCGCCTTGATCGACCGGAGATCGAACGCGGTGCCCGCGGGACCGCGGGTCTCGCCCGTCCACAGCTTGTTGCCGACGAAGAGGTTGCGGGTGATCCACTCGATCTCCTCGCGGTTCATGAGGTAGAAGCCGCCAAACCAGCGATCGAACTCGAGGAAGCGCGGCGGCTCGGTGTCGACATTGGCGTACAGCTGGTAGTACTTGTCCCAGAAGGTATTCGCCGGATTGAGGTTCTCGAAGTTCTCGACCAGGTACGCGCCGTCGAAGATGCCGCCGCCCATGTCCGAGGTGAGCGACGCGAGCCAGGTGCCGCCCAGCATGCCGCCCGCGTAGCGCATCGGGTTGTCGCTTGCGCCCGAGGTCCAGGCGCCGCCCCAGTAGGACATCGGCGCGCCGTTGATCACGATCGGTCCCGTGTCGTCCGGATCGGAGGCGGCCAGCATCATCGCCGCCCATCCGCCCTGGCAGTTGCCCACGATCGCCGGCTTGGCGCTCGCCGGATGAAGCTTGCGCACTTCCTTCACGAAGTGCTTCTCGGCCTCGCACACGTCGAGCAGCGTCTGTCCTGGTTCGGGATCGCGAAAGAAGATGACGAAGTAGACCGGGTGCCCGTCGCGGATCGCCACACCCACCTGCGAGTCGTCCTTGAAGCCGCCGATCCCCGGACCATGTCCCGCGCGCGGGTCGATGATGACGTACGGGCGGCGCGCCGGATCGATCGTCACGCCTTCCGGCGGGACGATCTTCACGAGCGCGTAGTTCACCGGGCGTGCGAGCTTGCGCCCGTCGACGACCATCTCGTAGTCGAAGTGCAGGACGGGCGGCAGGCCCTTCTGCATGTGCTCGATGAAGTTGTTGCCCCGCTGGCGGATGGTGTCCCAGAACAGGATCGAGCGCTGGGTGGCGTCGGTCGCGTAGCTCGCCCAGTCGGCGAAGAGCTTCGTCCCCGCCGCGGGGTTGGTGAACAGCTCCGCGGTGCCGTTGTCGTCGGCGGCGTGCGCAAGACGCTGCGTGAACTGCGCCTGGGCGACTTCCGCGCGCTTGCGGAAGAGAAGCGCGACCTTGGTCGCGATGTCGTGGCTTCGCGCCAGCGTTTGGTCGGTGTTCATGGAGTGCCTTTCCTGGAAGGAACGGCACGGCGAAGCGTGTTGCGAGGGACCGCTACGATCCCCCGAGTTGCTTACCGAGCCGCTTCTGGATGTTGGCGACGATCTCGGCGATGACGTCCTGCGTGGCCGCCTCGCCCATCGCGCCCACGGCCTTGTCGCGCACGTGGTAGTGCATCATGAGCGCCTGCCGGAGCTTGTCGAACGCGGCCTGGTTGGACGTTCCGCAGACGGTGGCGTCGTTGTCGAGCACCCGCTGGATGACACCCGGATCGAGAAGCCGAACCCGGCAGATGCTGGCAAGACGCGCGACCTCGCGGTCTACGTCTTCCAGGTTCTTGCTCCACCAGCCGGATCCCAGATTGCTGTTTTCGCTCATTGGGTCCTCTTTTCGCTCACGGGGCCATCATAACCGCGGACCTGCGACCGCG
>CAZIZD010000030.1:10660-18941 GCA_964543615.1 uncultured Alcaligenaceae bacterium
CTGCATCAATCTTCACCTTGGCAGCGTCAGTGCCGCAAGGTCGCGCGTGAGCTCGCCGAGGATGTCCCCGAGCGCCGAGTTTTGCGCGGCGACGTACGACGCCGCGCTTCCGGTGGTGAATGGGACGCGTTTCGCATACGACTTGCTCCACACGGGCACTGCGCCATCGCCCTTGCGAAGGAAGAACGTCACGCCGAGGACGGCGTTGGGCTTGTCGATCGTACGGCCGTCGCCGTAGAGGGACTCGACGAACACGTCGAGCACCCAGTCCGGCTCGAGTGCGGTGCCTGCCGGAACGACGACCGCGAAGACCTTGGCCGCGCCCAGCGCGCGCGTCGTCGCCTCACCGATGTTCGCCGCAGGCGAGACCAGGAACTCGTTGTAGTAATCGGTCTCGAACTTGAGCTCGGACTCGCGGAACACGAACTGCTTGCTCCGGAATGCCGCGCCCACCGTCACCGTGCCGACGCGCACGCTGCCGGGATGCGTCCTGGCAACCGGCGAAGGCAGCGGCGGCTCGAGCACGAACATGCCCTTCACCGGCGCCGGCCTCGAGCATGCCACGAGGCCCGCCGCCAGCACCGCGAGCGCGGCCCACATCCACGAACGTCGCGATCCCATCATCATTTCTTCTCCAGCGGGGCCGGCGGACCGCCGAAGATGACGCTAGCGGGATAGCGCTTCGTTTCTTCGGTAAGGTCGCGAAGGTTGTCTGTGATCTGCCGCAGGTTCTCGATCGACGTCGCAAGGTCGGTGTCGGTGGAGCCGAAGAGGCGGTCGAAGCGGCCCATGATCCGGTCGAGGTTGGCGATGGTGCGCTGGAGCTTGGGATCGGAGACGAGTTCCTTCACGCGTGCAGTGGCCGCCGCAGCGTCCTCCGGAAGCTTCTGCCAAGCGGGATTCGCCAGCGTCTTCTTGAGCTCGGCGTTGGTGCCACGCAGGTCGGTCAGGAGCGCGGCCGCCTCGTCCGAGAGCTTCTTGGCCTGGAGCGAGTCGAGCGTCGACTCCATCTTGGCAAGCGTGCGGTCGGCGCGCTCGGAGAGCTGGCGCGTGTCGATGGCGGCGATGCGATTGTTGGTGGTGTCGAGCAGCTTGTCGATGCGCGCGACGGTGGCCTCGAAGTCGATGCGGTGCAGCTTCTCCATCACGTCCTGCGCGGCGTTGACCACGGCGGTGAACGTGGACGGGGCGCTCGGGATGTACACGTTCTCCGGCGTCCAGCTGATGGGCAGCGTCGGCGGCGGCGGATCGATGTAATCCATGTCGAGGAAGTTGATCCCCGTGATGCCTTGCGGGGCGAGCCGCAGCCGCAGGCCCTTCTCCACTTCCGTCTTCGCGTTCTCGGGGTTTGTCATGTCGCCCGCCGCGGCGCGGCCGCCGAGCAGGCGCGGCTGCACCTGTGCCTCGACCATCACGTAGCGTTCGCGCTGCGTGATCGGGAGGTCGAGCTGATAGCGCGTGTACGTGAACGTGATCTTGGTGACCTCGCCGATGGTCACGCCGCGGTACTTGAGCTTGGACCCAATGTCGAGGCCCTGCACCGACTCCTTGAAGTAGGTCTCGATGATGACCCGCCGCTCGAACCATCGTCCGGAGCCGATGATCACCAGCACGAGGATGCCGGCGACGATCGAGCCGATGACGAACAGGCCGAGCTTGAAGTAATTGGCTCTTTGACTCATGGATCAGGCGCTAAGCGGGGGCATGGAGCTCGGCCTCGCGGTGGAAGAACTGGCGCACGTAAGGATCCGTGCTCTCGTCGCGCAGGCTGCGCGGGTCCCCGTCGGCAATGATGCCCTTCACGCGCTTGTCCAGCATGATGACACGATCGGCGATCGCGTAAATGCTGGCGAGCTCGTGCGTGACGATGACGAAGGTGACGCCCAGGTTGTCGGCAAGCCTGCGGATCAGCGCATCGAGCTCCGCCGACGTGATGGGGTCGAGGCCCGCCGACGGCTCGTCGAGGAAGAGGATCGCGGGGTCGAGCGCCATCGCACGCGCGATGGCGGCGCGCTTCTGCATGCCGCCCGAGATCTCGTTGGGCAGGTGGCCCGTGAACTGCACGAGGCCCACCAGCGAGAGCTTCATGCGCGCGAGGAGGTCCATCTGCTCGCGATCGAGGGTCGTGAACGCCTCCATCGGCAGCCTCACGTTTTCGAGCAGCGTCATCGATCCGAACAGCGCCCCCGACTGGTACATGACGCCGAACTTGCGCAGGATCGCGTCGCGCGCGTCGCCCTCGGCCGCAACGAT
The DNA here is from genome assembly GCA_964543615.1 of uncultured Alcaligenaceae bacterium. Lineage (GTDB taxonomy): Bacteria > Pseudomonadota > Gammaproteobacteria > Burkholderiales > Casimicrobiaceae > VBCG01. The sequence continues at coordinate 12,914 of CAZIZD010000030.1, forward strand.
GTCCTCGCCGTCGATGTAGACGTGCCCGCCGGCGACGTCGTAGAGCCCGATCATGTGCTTCAGGAGCGTGCTCTTGCCGCACCCGGAGCCGCCCAGGATCACGAACACCTCGCCCCGGTTCACGCTGAACGAGATGTTCTCGAGGATCGTGCGGCCGTCGTAGCCGGCCGTCAGGTTCTCGACGCGGATGATGGGGTCGTCGGCGACGCCGCTTTTGTTGTCGCGAGCGTCGGGGTTCATATGTCGAGCATGTAGTAGATCACCGCGAACACGCCGTCGATGAGCACGATGAGCACGAGGCCGGAGACCACCGCGCGCGTGGCGGAGTCGCCGACCGCGGAGGCGCCCGCCGCCGTCTGCAGGCCGCGCAGGCAACCGATGCCCGCGATCGCGATGGCGAACGCGAACGACTTGATCCATCCCACCATGAAGTCCTGGAAGCTGACGATGCCGTCGACCTCCTTGATGAACGTGAGGAGCGGCACACCGAACGACTGCATCGTGAACGCGCCGCCCAGCATCCCGACCAGCATCGCGAACAGGCTCAGGAGCGGCGTCATGAGGACTGCAGCGATGACCCGCGTGGTGACGAGGAAGCGCACGGGATCGAGGCCCATGGTCGTGAGGGCGTCGATCTCCTGGTTGACGCGCATCGTGCCGATCTCCGCCGCGAACGCCGCGCCCGTTCGCCCGGCGAGCAGGATCGCCGTGATGAGCGTGCCCATCTCGCGCACCATGCCGATGCCGATCAGGTCCGCGACGAAGACCTCGGCGCCGTAGCGGCGCATGGGCACGGCGGACTGGAACGCGAGGATCATCCCGAACAGGAAGGAAATGAGCGCGACGATCGGCAGCGCATCCGCGCCGACGCGCTCGCACACCATCGCGACGTCGCGCCAGCGGATGGTGGACGGGTGGCGGATCGCGTCGAAGAGTGCGGCAGACGCGCGGCCCAGAAACTCGATCTGCACGCGCAGGTCGCGCGCGACCGTCGCGGCGGTGCGGCCGATCTCCTCGATCGCGGGACGGCGCGGCGGCTCGGGATCGAGGTCCTGCTCGAGCTTGTGCGGATCGAACTGCCCGAGGAGCGCGCGATACGCGGGCGCCAGGTTGGCGACCTCGATCGGCGCCTGCCGGGGCTCGCGCAGGAGATCGACCAGCAGTGCGATACCGGCGCCGTCGCAATAGTCGACGCCCGCGGCGTCGACCGTGACCGGACGCGACACCGCGCCGCGCACGGCGGCGAGCGCGTCGCGCCACACGACGGGAATGGTGTCGGCCGCGAGGCGTCCCGACAGGGCGAGGATCAGCCGCCCGTCCGGGGCATCCGTTACCGCGAGCGTCGCGTTCGCCAAGGCAACCTTCGTGATCCTCGTGCACCCGTCAAGGATTGACGAGCTCGAGGTTGTTGCCCGCGACGCGCACGTAGTCGCCGACCTGCGCGAACAGCGGCTCGTAGGACAGGGAGACGACGCGCGTCGTGCCGTCGTCCATCTTGAGCGTGACTTCCCAGCGCGTGCGCCGGTACTCGTTGGGCTTCTGCGCGTACACCGCACCGCCGGCCGCGCCAATCACGACCACGCCCTGGTTGGTGAAGCCCGGACCGATCTGCATCTGGGCGGTGGCACCGCCCGTGCCGCCCAACCCGTTGTTGGAGATGGAGTTGGACGCGACGGAACCGAGCGGCGTCCATACCTGGCGCTCCGCGACCGGTGCGATCTGCTGGATCACACCGCACACGCCATCGCAGTTGCCGCGCGGGGATGCCTGGGCCAGGGCCTCGCCTTCGCCCAGCAGGAGTGAGAAGAAGGCTGCGAGCAGCGCGCGCATGGTCGTCATTCCGGGTAGGCGTTGAGATAGAACATCGCGTTGAGCAGCGCGCCGGGATTGCCGTAGGGCCCCAGCCAGCGGATGAAGATCGGATCGATCTCGCCGCTCTTGTACAGCGCCACGAGCGTCCGGTTGGCGATGAGGCGGAAGTCGGGATCGTCGCGCGGCACGACGATCCCATACGGCTCGAACGAGAAGTCGTTGTCGAGGAACGCGAGCTCCGACGCCTTGGGGTTGGCGAGGCGCATCTGCGCGAGGAGCATGCGGTCGGAGGCGTAGGCGTCCACCTTGCCGGCGAGCAGCATCGCCACGCCTTCGGCGCCGTCCTTCACCGTCACGATCGTGGCGCTCGCCCCGGCCAGCGACAGCGCGCGGCGCAACGCCGTCTCGGTAGTAGTGGAAGCCATGACGGCAACCCGCTTGCCTCCGAGCTGCGCGACCGTCGTGGGTGCGTCCTTGCCCGCGCGGACGATCGCGCTGCCGCCGTCCACGAAGATCGGCACCGTGAAGTCGACGCGCTCCATGCGCGTCAGCGTGATGGTGGTCGAGCCGCACTCGGCGTCGATCTTGCGGTCGACGACGTCGCTGATGCGGGTCGCGCTGTCGACGGGCTTCCACGTGACCTTGAGGTTCGCAATGCCGAGCGAACGTCCCACGGCCGCGGCGATCTTCTCGCACAGCTCGACGGAATAGCCGCGGACGTCGCCGTTGCGCTGGCGCGCCGAAAACGGCGCGGCGCCCTCGCGGTAGCCCAGCGTGATCGTGCCGGTCGCCTTGATGCGGTCGAGCGTGGGGGAGGCGGCGACGGCCTCGCCCGCGGCGAGCGCGGCGCAGAGCAGAGCGGCGAGCGGGACGAGCGCGAGTGGCTTGCGTGCAGGCATGGATGGCGGCGCGGGCGGATGGCGGTCGAGTTTAGCATGCGCGTGGTGTAGAATTGAGGGTTGTGCGGCCAGCCGGGCGGCACCTTGCCACATCGTTGCAACAGCCCACGGCGTCCCGGCGGCGCACCCAATCCTTTCAAACCTCGAAGGCGCCCTTTCGTGAAAAGAGTTCTCATCGGTCTCATCGCCGCCGGCGCGTTGATAGCGGGCGGCGTGTCCGCGCAAGCCCCGTCGCCGACCCTCGCTAAGATCAAGGCCGCCAAGGCCATCAACGTGGCGTTCTCCGGCGACTCGCTGCCGTTCTCCTTCGTCGGCGCCAACAACCAGCCCGATGGCTACTCCATCGACATCTGCAAGCGCGTGATCTCGCAGATCGGCCGCGCGGTCGGCGAGCCCAACCTCAAGATCAACTGGATGGTCGGCAGCGTGACCGAGCGCCTCGCCATGGTCGCCTCCGGCAAGGCCGACCTCGAGTGCGCCAACACGACGCAGACGCTCGCGCGCCTCGCCAACGTCGACTTCAGCAACCTCATCTTCGTCGACGGCGGCGGCTTCCTCGTGAAGGTCGACTCGCCGATCAACAAGGTCACCGACATGGCGGGCAAGAAGATCGCCGTGCAGAAGGGCACCACCACCGAGACGCGCCTGCGCGACACGCTGCAGCGCCGACTCGTGAACGCAACGATCGTGCCGATCGGCGATGCGAGCGAGGGCACGGCGCTGCTCGAAAGCGGCGGCGTGGACGCGTTCGCCGGCGACAAGATCAAGCTTGTCGGCCTCGCCGCGCAAGCCAAGGAGCCCAAGAAGCTCGCGCTCCTCGCCGAGGACCTTTCGTTCGAGCCCTACGCGCTCGCGATTCCCCGCAACGACTCTGCCTACCGCCTCGAGATCAATCGCGCGCTCACGCAGATCTACATGGGCGGCGACATCGAGCAGATCTTCGCGCAGTGGCTCGGCAAGCTCGGCCGTCCGTCCGGCCTCCTTGCCGCCATGTACCTGCTCAATTCGATCCCCGACTGATTCCGTACTAGACACATCGCAGGAGTGACAGCATGACCAAGACCAGTTTCTTCCGCCGGATCGCCGCGATCGCGGCCGCGGGCGCCACGCTGATGCTCGCGGCCTGCAACACGCCGCCCGCCTACTCGGTGAGCGAGCAGCCGATGGCGCGCGTGGGCACCGTCGAGTCGATCCAGACGCGCACCGTCCAGAACGTTCCGAACGCCGTCGGTGCGATCGGCGGGGCGTTGGTGGGCGGCGGCCTCGGCAGCCTCATCGGCGGCGGCACCGGCAAGACGGTGGCCACCGTGGTGGGCGCGATCGGCGGCGGCTTCGTCGGCAACGAGCTCGCGAGCAAGGACCAGACGCTCGTCTGGGACATCGGGGTTCGCTACGACGATGGCTCCTACGCCACCGTGCAACAGACGTCCGCACCCGGGTTGCGCATCGGCGACCGCGTGCGTGTGACGTCGACCGGCATCGAGCTCTTGCGCTAGCGGCAGGTACGCGCGCAAGCGATTCGACACAACCACGCCCGCGAGGGCGGATACAAAGAGGGGTACCAAAGATGAACACTCTGATGAAACGTCTCAACGGTTCGCTGATGATCGCCGCGATGGCGCTCGGCTTCGTGGCCAACGCCAACGCGCAGGGCGACCAGCAGGTCCTCGTCAACCAGGCGACGACCACGCTGTCCAACTTCATGCGCGATCCGGAAATGAAGTGGCTGCAGCAGAACATCCACCGCGCGAAGGCCATCCTGATCGCGCCGGAGATCGTGAAGGCGGGCTTCATCGTCGGCGGCTCCGGCGGCCGCGGCGTGCTGGTCGCGCGCAATGGCGGCAAGTGGGTCGGCCCTGCGTTCTACACGCTGGCCACCGCGAGCGTCGGCTTCCAGGCCGGCATCGCCGCGAGCGAGATGGTCACGCTCGTGATGACGGACAAGGGCATGAACTCCCTGATGGCAAGCTCGTTCAAGTTCGGCGCCGACGCAAGCGTCGCGGCGGGCCCGGTGGGCGCGGGCGCCAAGTCCGACGTCACGGCCGACCTCATCGCCTTCTCGCGCAGCAAGGGCGTGTACGGCGGTCTCAACCTCGACGGCACGGTCGTATCGAGCAACGACGACTGGAACAAGGCCTTCTTCGGCAAGCCGGCGCTGCCGCCCGACATCCTCATCAAGAACGCTGTGAGCAACAAGGGCGCGGACAAGCTCCTCGCCGAAGTCGCGAAGGTCGCGAAGTAACCGATCCCGCCTCGAGCAACGCGAACAAGGGCTCCTGCACGGGGCCCTTTTCGTTGGAGCCGCGGCCTCTTCGTCCCGCTGCGTCCGCCGACATGCGTAAACTCTTCTCGATCCTTCGACCGCCATGACAGCATCCGCCCTCGACACGTTCGTTGCCCGCGCCAGCACGCTCAGCCGCCAAACCGGCGAGCCCGCCGACTGCGTGCTCGCGGCGGCGCCCCTCATGTTCGATCTCATCGGGAATGCCGGCACGTTCCTCACGTCGCAGCACTATCGCAGCAGCCCCGACGGCTACTCGCGCAACCTCGTCTACGAGGCGCCCGACGGCAGCATGTCGCTCTACGCGCTCGTGTGGCTGCCGGGCCAATGGACGCCGGTGCACGACCACGGAAGCTGGGGCGTGGTCGGCGTGGTCGAAGGCGTGCTCGAGGAGCGCAGCTACGTGCGGATCTCCCCGGATCGCGGCGCCGACACCGGCATCGAGCTCGCCCGCGGCGGGGCCATCCTCCTGTGCCGCGGCGCCGTCACGAGCTTCGTGCCGAACCCGGACCACATCCACGTCACCGGCGTGCCCCCGGAGCGCCCGCGCGCGGTGAGCCTCCACCTGTACGGACGCATGATGAGCAACTTCAACGTCTACGACGTCGAAGCGCGGACGCGCCGCCGCATCGAGGTCGCGCACAACGAGAGCTGACGTGGACGGCCTTCGTGACCGTGCATATCCGCCGCCCGCCATCGTGCGCGCCTTGCGGGACGACGCGCCGGCGTGAGAAGCATCCGTGACGCCACCGAATACCGGGCTTCGCGTCCGTCGACAATCCCGCGTCATGGCACGGGACGCATGCGTGCAGTTGACGCGGGAGCCGCCGCCGGAATAGCGTTGCGGGATGCGCATCCATGACAGCCGCTCGACCGCGGGTCTCGAGGCCAACGTGAGCCCCCCACCCTCCGCATCGGATTTGCTCGAGCTCCGCGATGGTGTCGCCGTCCTCCACCTCCGCGGAAAGTTCTCCCTCGTGGAGGCAACCGACCTCGTCTCGCAGGCGATCGGCACCTGCCGCGAGCGGCACATCGC
>CAZIZD010000031.1:0-11397 GCA_964543615.1 uncultured Alcaligenaceae bacterium
ATCCCAGAACGCCGCGCACTCGCGCACGATCGCGTGCGCGCGCCGCAGCGTGGGCGAGGTCGCGAGCGGCTCGCGCATGTCGATGCCCTGCGCCGCGGCCAGCAGCTCGATCGCGACGATGGCCGACGTGTTGCCTGCCATCGGCAGCAGCCGCCGCGCCGCGTAGGTGGCCATGCTCACGTGGTCCTCCTGGTTGGCGGAGGTCGGCAGCGAGTCGACCGACGACGGATGCGCGAGCGCCTTGTTCTCGGAGGCGAGCGCAGCCGCCGTCACCTGCGCGATCATGAACCCGGAGTTGACGCCGCCGTCGCGCACGAGGAACGGCGGCAGGCCCGAGAGGTTGGTGTCCATGAGGAGCGCCATGCGGCGCTCGGACAGCGCGCCCACTTCGGCGATCGCCAGCGCCAGGTTGTCCGCCGCGAACGCGACCGGCTCCGCGTGGAAGTTGCCGCCCGAGAGGATCTCGCCCTCGTCCGCGAACACGAGCGGGTTGTCGGACACCGCATTGGCCTCGATCAGGAGCACGCCGGCCGCGTGGCACATCTGGTCGAGGCACGCGCCCATCACCTGCGGCTGGCAGCGCAGGCTGTAGGGATCCTGCACGCGATGGCAGTCGACGTGCGAGGCGCGGATCTCGCTGCCTTGCAGGAGATCGCGGTAGATCGACGCGGCAGCGACTTGGCCGCGGTGCCCGCGCACCGCGTGGATGCGTGCGTCGAAGGGCGTGTCGCTGCCGAGGCAGGCATCCACGCTCATCGCGCCCGCGACGAAGGCAGCCGCCATCGCGCGCTCGGCCGCGAACAATCCGGCAAGCGCGAGCGCGGTCGATACCTGCGTGCCGTTGAGGAGTGCGAGGCCCTCCTTCGGCGCCAGCGCGATCGGCGCGAGCCCGCGCGCGGCGAGCGCGTCGCGTCCGGGCACGATGCGATCGCCCACGCGCGCCTCGCCATCGCCGATGAGGACGGACGCGAGATGCGCGAGCGGCGCCAGATCACCCGACGCGCCGACCGAGCCCTGCGAGGGAATCGAGGGCACGATTCCCGCATTGGCCATGGCCACGAGGGCGTCGATGACCTCGAAACGCACGCCGGAGCAGCCGCGCGCAAGTGAGGCGACCTTGAGAGCGACGATCAGCCGTACCGTCGCGTCGTCGAGCAGCGCACCGGTGCCCGCGCTGTGCGACAGCACGAGCGCGCGCTGCAGCTCGGCGAGGCGCGTGTCGTCGATGCGCGTGCGCGCGAGGAGCCCGAAGCCCGTGTTCACGCCGTACACCGTGTCGCCCTTGGCGAGCACGCGCGCGACGGTCGCCGCCGATGCATCGATGCCGGCGCGCGACGAAGGATCGAGCGACAACGTGCACGGCGCCGACCAGATGCTCCGCAGGAGATCGAGCGTGAGCGCGCCGGGCGCGAGAAGGATTGCGTTCATTTCGCGCCGAACTGTCCTGCGGTGTAGGGCTTCAGCACGGTGTAGGCCGCGCCGACCGTCCTCGGCAGCTCTTCCTCGGTCCACGTGCGACGCGTGAAGTAGCCAAGCGCGGTGGCGACGAAGTGACGCTCGAGGTCGTTGAGCGGAACGTTGGCGAGCTGCGGGGAGAGCGGGTCGGAGTTCCCCGAGGCCGGGGGCTGCGGCGGCGGCACCGTCACCGGCCACGTGGAAGGGTCGCGCATGGACATGGCGTTGATCGCGTCTGAGACATCGGGCGCATCCACGTCGCGTTCCGTAAGGTGCGGCAGGCGAAACTTCTTGCATAGGGTGCGGATCAGCGCAGCGTGATGCACGTGCCGCTTCACGATCGTGCCCGGTGCGGTGTACGCGCTGATGGCGATGGTCGGCACGCGCGCGCCGAGGCGGTCGAAGAAGAATCCCATCTGGCCTTCCGGCTGGACCTTCTCCGGCGCCTTTGTGCCCGGCGGGGCCACGTGGTCGAAGCATCCCCCATGCTCGTCGAACGTCACGAGGAAGAGCGTGTCCCTGGCCGCCGGACTTGCCTTGAACGCTGTGTAGATCTGGTGCAGCAACAGGTCTCCACAGCGCACGTCCGAGGGATCCGGGATATTCACGCCGTCGATGACCAGCGGGCCTGGCGGATGCATGTCGTAGTGGTTGAAGAGCATCCGCGGTTCGACGAACGCGTAATCGGGCAACGCGTCATTCGCAAGGTCCGCGTAGAAGCGCTCCATCGTCGCGAAATGAGTGAGGAAGTACGGCGCCAGCACCGGCGCGTGGATGAGCGCGGTCAGCGGCGCGAGCTGCGTCGCGTCGTAGTAGACGCGCCACGTGCGCCCGGCGTCCTCGAGGCGGTTGAAGATCGTCGGCGCGAAGTTGCCCTCGTACCAGTTCGCGTGCGGCGAGTTCATCACGAGCCCGGACGAGGACGACGCGTGGAAGAACGAGCGGTTGCAGTAAGTCTGCGACGGCACCGCGCAGAACCACGCGTCGTAGACGGCGAACGACTTCGCGAGCGTTGAGATCACCGGCAGCTGCTCCGGCGTGAATGCGTCCATGATGACGCGGTACTCGTCGAACGTCGGATTGCGCCCGTTGGTCGCAAAGAACGTGTCGCAATAGTCCTGCACGAAGCCTTGCATCGTCGCGCGCGTGCCGGCTGGCGGCGCGTTGAACGGCGCCTGCATCTGCGAAGGACCCAGGAAGCGATTGGACTCGGGAATCACGGTCCCGAAGACCTGCGTGTTAACGTGCGGATACGGTTCCCCAGGGTCGGGATTGGGGTTCTGCATGTCGGCGTCGGTGCCGGGACTCCTGCGCGCGGCAACCGACATGTGGCCGTCGTTGATGTACGACGGCACCGGGTTGCTGTAGTTGCCGTCGGCGAGACCGTCGAAGCCCGCGCCTGAGGGATAGAGCCAGCCCAACACATTGTCGAGCGAGCGGTTCTCGAACATCAGGACGATCACCCGATCGAAGCGCGACAGCGGATCGACCTCCGTCGCGCCGAAGCCTTGGGGCGCCCCGTCGTCGCCGCCGCCGAAGCACGACGTGAGGAGCGTTGCGCCTGCGGTCGCGGCGGAGACTCTCAGGAAGTCGCGGCGCGAAGGCGCCGTGCCCGCGTTCTCCCCGGCAGGCGGGTCTTGCGGAGGCTTGCGTTCGTTCATGGCCTCAAGCAGGCCCGGGTGCGATCTTGTCCGGGAAGGCGGGCCACGTCGAGGCCGCCCGCGGCGTGGCAAGCTGCACCGCCGCGCGGAGATCGCCGCCGCCGGGATCGCGATCGCGATCGGTCAACGGATCGAGGTTGTACTTCGCGCACAGCGTGCGGATGACGGCGGCGTGATGCATGGGCGCATTGACGACCGTGCCCGCGGGCGTGTGCGCGGAAATCGCGATGGCCGGAACGCGCAGGCCGAGGGTCGTGAAGTCGAAGCCCTTCTCGCCTGCGACCGGCGGCTTCTGCGGCGCGGGGACGCCCGTGGGCGGCTTCACGTGGTCGTAGCATCCGCCGTGCTCGTCGAAGATCACGAGCAGGAGCGTGTCCTGCGAGTAGTCGTGCGCGGTCGTAGCGCTCGTGCGGATGGCCTCGTAGACCTGGCGCAGCACCTCCTCGCCCCCGCGCACATCCTGCGGCGGATGGAAATCGTACTTGCCGCCGTACAGGCACTCGATGAACGAATACGCGGGAAGCGCGCCCTTGCCGATGTCGGCGAAGAACTGCCTGTACGGCAGGAAGTTGCCGGGATTGCGCGCGCTGGTCACGGGATGGATGAACCCCGTGAGTCCCTGCGGATATGCGGCACCCTCCTCGAAATAGACCCGCCATCCGGGCTTGGACGGCGCATCCTGCAGACGGTCGAAGATCGTCGCGTGCGTGTTCTCCTTCCACTTGCCGACGGGCGCATTTTCGACGTAGCCGTTCGACGTGGACGCGTGGAAGAACGAGCGGTTGCAATACGTCTGCGACGGCACCGCGCAATACCAGTGATCGAACACCAGGAACTGCTGCGCGAGCGTGGACAGCACGGGCAGGTGCGCGGGCGCGTACGAGCCCATGATCGCGTCGATCTTCGCCGTCGACAGTCCCGGGTTTTTCGACTTGTAGTCCTCGACGAAACCCGACATGGTGCCGCCCGCCATCTCCGTCGCGGTGTGCTCGAGCCCCTCGCCCGGATCGGGATCGGGATGCGACCAGTCCGAGACCGCCGTGCTCGAGGGCGGGAACGCATGCGGATGCGCGTAGATCTTGCGCGTACCGTCCTCGTTGTAGTGCGACTTGCCGTAAAGGCCGTCGAGCGATTGACCGGCCGGAAGCGCGGGCGGCAGCGGCACCACTGCCGGCCAGTCGGCGGGCACCGGACCCTGCGAGTAGAGATAGCCCAGCAGGTTGTCGAAGGAACGGTTCTCGAACATCACGACGACGAGATGCGAGAAGCGCGCGAGCGGGTCGGGCGGAACCTCGCCCACGAGCGGCGCATCCTGGCCGCCGCCGCCACTTATGCACGACGACAGGAGCGTGGCGCCGGCCGCGGCCGCACTGGCAAGGAGGAACTCGCGACGCTGTTGCGAGGGCATGGTCGAGTTGTCGGGTGGGGAATCGGGCATGGGAAGATGGTACCGTTTCCCGGGCACAAGCATAATCGAGGCCATGGTGTCGAGGCTCGCGCAATTCGTCGGTGCAGTCCTGCTCGCAACGCTTACCGCGCCCGCGTATGCGGACGACGCACTGTGGGCGCTGCTCGAGAAAGGCGGCCAGGTCGTGCTCATCCGTCACGGACTCACCACGCCCGGGGTGGGCGATCCGCCGGGCTTCAAGCTCGGGGACTGCAAGACGCAACGCAACCTGGTCGAGGAAGGGCGGCGCGAGGCCGCGAAGCTGGGCGAGGCCTTGCGGGCGCGCAAGGTGCCCGTCGCCCGCGTGCTGTCGAGCCCATGGTGCCGCTGCATCGAGACCGCGCGCATCGTCTTCGGCAGCGAGCCGGTGGTCGACGACATGCTCGCCAATCTGTTCTCGGACGCCTCCAGGCGCGACGAGCAGGTCGCCGCGTTCCGCAAGCTCGTCGCCCGGGCGCCGAAGAACGGCAACCTCTTCCTCGTGACGCACGGCTCGACCACCGCCGCGTTCACCGGCATCAACCAGGGCACCGCCGAGATGGTGATCGTGACCCCCGAGGGCAGCGAGCGATACAAGGTCGCGGGAAGGCTCGCGGTCCAGAAAACAGGTAGAGCGACGCAATAGTGGGTTCCCCCCAAGCGCTGTACCCAGCACGAGTTGCCCGCCGGCGACTTGACACACCACATGCCGGCGCAAAAGAATGGGGGTAATGCGCTCCCCTCCGAAACCCTTAGTCTCGATTTTGCGACTGACGCTCGGGCTGGTTGCGTCGGCGCATCTTTCGATTGGGCACGCCGGTGGCTTCGGATTTCTACCGCCCAACTTGAAGATCGCCAAGTCCCATGTCGGCAGTTTCTCGCAGGGCCAAGTGGGAGCGACGTATAGCATCGTCGTCTCCAGCGCCCCCAATTCGCTGCCCGGTGTTTTCTTGCCGACGAACGGCCCCGTCACCGTAGTCGACATGCTTCCCGCGTCCCTGACGGCCTCGGCGATTGGAGGACCCGGATGGTCATGCACGCTCGCAACGCTAACGTGCGTGCGCGCGGACGTATTGAATCAGGGACAAAGCTACCCTCCGATCGTTCTTACCGTAGACGTTTCGGCCAGTGCACCGGCCAGTGTCACCAATACGGCGACGGTATCCGGTGGAGGCGAGAACCCCGATTTTCTCTCCGACAACACCGCCAGCGATACCACAGCCATTACGCAGGTGCCAGCCGACCTTTCCATAGCGAAAACCCATTCGGGCACGTTCGTACAGGGGCAGGCGGACGCGACCTATGGCATCACCGTGAGCAACGCGGGACCCGGAGCGACAGCGGGGACAGTGACCGTTGTGGATACGCTTCCCGCCGCGCTCAACCCCACCGCAATCTTCGGTAGCGGATGGGCCTGTACGCTCCTCACGCTTACCTGTACGCGCTCCGATGTGCTGGCACCGGGCGCGAACTACCCGACGATCGTGCTTGTCGTGGACGTCTCCATCTCGGCACCGGCTAGCGTTATCAACGTCGCAACGGTGTCGGGCGGCGGCGATGCCACGCCCGCCAATGGTACGGCAAGCGACGTCACGGCAATTACGAAAGCGCCTGAAATTGCGCAGCAACCGGTTCCCTCCTTAGGAGGACTGGCGATCTGCGTACTCGCAACACTGTTGGCCCTCGCCGGAGCCGCAGCACTGCGCAGGAGCTAGCGCGCCGGCCTGCGCAAAACGCCGCCGCGCGCTTCAGCAACGCTTCCGCCTCCAAGCCACTCGCCACGCTTGTTCTGAGAGGGCGCACCTCGATCCGGGAGCAATCGTGGCAGAGCCATGCTCGCGCGCGTGAAGCCTGGTGCAGGCAGGGCTCTTTCGGAAAGGCGATAAACTCGCCCCCGAGTAGACGATTCTCATAGGCGGGATCGAAAGTCTACTTCTGCCCATGGTGCAGAGCCGTGGCCGCCCAAGTCACCTCAAGTATCAGCGTAATGGACAAGAAGCCAAGCGCAGGCACGGACTTGCATGCGCGACACACGCCCATGATGCAGCAGTACCTGCGCGTCAAGGCGGAGCACCCGGACAAGCTCGTCCTCTACCGGATGGGGGACTTCTACGAGCTCTTCTTCGAGGACGCCGAGCGGGCGGCGCGCGCGCTCGACATCACGCTGACGGCGCGCGGCCAATCCGCGGGCGCGCCCATCCCGATGGCGGGCGTTCCGCATCACGCCCTCGAGCCGTATCTGGCGCGCCTCATGAAGCAGGGCGAGGCCGTGGTGATCGTCGAGCAGATCGGCGATCCCGCGACGTCGAAGGGACCGGTCGAGCGCAAGGTCGCGCGCATCGTCACGCCCGGCACCGTGACGGACGCCAACCTGCTCGAGGCCAAGCGCGACTGCTGGCTTGCGGCTTATGCGCCCTCGGCCAAGCGCGCGGGTGTTGCGCGTCTCAATCTCGCCTCCGGCGCGTTCGTGCTCACCGACGTGCCGCTCGCGGAGTGCACGGCGGTGCTGGAGCGCATCGCGCCCGCCGAGATCCTCGTCGCGGAAGGCATCGAAGCGCCACCGCTGCGGGGCAGGATGCCCCCCGTGCGGGCGTTGCCCGCGTGGCAATTCGACCGCGACAACGGCGAGCGCGCACTTCTCAAGCAGCTTGGCACGCTGAGCCTCGCCGCTTTCGGCGCCGACGACGCGCCGCTCGCCATCGGCGCCGCGGGCGCCCTCCTTCATTACGCGAACGCCACGCAACAGTCCGCGCTCGCCCACGTGCGCGGCATCGAAGTCGAGCACGAGAGCGCTTTCCTGTCCCTCGATCCCGCCACACGCCGCAATCTCGAGATCACGACCACACTCTCGGGCGACGACGCCCCCACGCTGTGCTCGTTGCTCGACGAATGCGCGACCGCGGCAGGCAGCCGCCTGCTGCGGCAATGGCTCGGCCAGCCGCTGCGCGATCATGCGGCGCTGCGAGCGCGCCACGACGGCATCGAGGCATTCCGCGACGCGCCGCGTTCCCGCCGCGGACTGTGCGACGCACTGAAGCGCACCGTCGACATCGAGCGCGTCGTCGGCCGCATCGCCTTGCGCAACGCTCGGCCGCGCGATCTCGCGGGCCTGCGCGACACGCTCGCGCGCCTGCCCGACATCGCGGCGGCGGTAGCCGACCTGCCGGCGCCCATCGTCGCGAACGCGCGCTTGCATCTCGCTCCCGATCCGCAGTGGCATGCGCTGCTCGCTTGCGCGATTGCGCAGGAGCCCGCCGCGATGGTCCGCGACGGCGGCGTGATCGCGCCAGGCTACGACGCCGAGCTCGACGAGTTGCGCGGCATCGACGCCAACTGCGGCGCTTTCCTCGTCGATCTCGAGGCCCGGGAGCGCGAGCGCACCGGCATCGCGAGCCTCAAGGTCGAGTACAACCGCGTGCACGGCTTCTACATCGAGGTCACCAACGCGCACGCGGACAAGGTCCCCACCGAGTACCGGCGACGGCAGACGCTCAAGAACGCCGAGCGCTACATCACGCCCGAGCTCAAGTCGTTCGAGGATCGCGCGCTGTCGGCACAGGAACGCGCGCTCGGGCGCGAACGCGTCCTCTACGAGGAGGTGCTCGATCGCCTTGCCGACGCCATCCCGGCGCTGCAATCGGTGGCGGCCGGCCTCGCGCAGCTCGATGTTCTTGCCAACCTCGCCGAACGCGCCGACGCGCTCGACCTCGTGCGGCCCGAGCTCACCGACGAGCCCGGCATCGACATCCGTGCCGGCCGTCATCCGGTGGTCGCGCGGCAGGTCGACAGCTTCGTGCCCAACGACGTCGTGCTCGACGGCGCACGGCGGCTCCTCATCGTCACAGGCCCGAACATGGGCGGCAAGTCGACCTACATGCGGCAGACCGCGATCGTCGCGCTGCTCGCGCATTGCGGAATGTACGTTCCGGCGAAGAGCGCGCGCCTCGGGCCGCTCGACGCCATCTTCACGCGCATCGGCGCCGCCGACGACCTTGCGGGCGGACGCTCGACGTTCATGGTCGAGATGACGGAAGCCGCGTACATACTCAACCGCGCGACGCCGAACAGCCTCGTGCTCATCGACGAGATCGGACGCGGGACGTCGACCTTCGACGGCCTGGCGCTCGCGTGGGCGATCGCGCACCGGCTCGCCGAGCGCAACCGTTCTCTCACGCTGTTCGCGACACATTACTTCGAGCTCACTGCGCTCGCCGCCGAGTTGCCCGGGTGCGCCAACGTGCACTTCGACGCCGCGGAGCATCGCGACGGCATTGTCTTCCTGCATGCCGTCGAGGACGGTCCCGCCAACCGGAGCTACGGCCTGTCCGTGGCCAAGCTCGCGGGCGTGCCCGCGGAGACGATCCGCAAGGCCCAGGCGTATCTCTCGCGCCTCGACCAATTCTCCGCGCGTACCGATCATCAGGGCGATCTCTTCAGCGGACCGCCGACGGCAATCGCGGGCGAGGACGCGGTTCCCGCGGGCGACGCGGCCCTCGAGCGGCTGCGCGGGCTCGATCCGGACGCGATGTCGCCGCGTGAGGCGCTGGACGCCCTCTACGCACTCAAGAAGCTGGTCTGAACCGGCACGTACGGAGCGGCGGAGCTCCGTCGCGGGCTTGACGTTCTTCCAGATTTGATCAAACATCACGAATCAAATCTGTCCGCCGGGAACGTCCCCACTTGTCCGATCTCGCCATACGCAGCATTCGCCGGTGGATGGTCCGCGTGCCGGTCCGCACGCCCATGGTGTGGGGATCGGGTGTCCGCACGGGCGTGACCCGCCTCGTGGTCGAGATCGAGACCGCGGGCGGCGTCGTGGGATGGGGCGAGACGATCTGCCTCCTCGACGCCATTCCCGCGGTGCTCGACAACGTCGTGATTCCGCTCGCGCACGGGCGCACGGTCGACGCGGTCGAGTCCTTTCATCGGCACGTGCAGGGCGCGGGCTACTACCACCACAAGCGCGCGGCCGTGATGGCGATGTGCGCCGTCGAGATGGCCATGTGGGATGCGTTCGGCAAGGTCTGCGGCCAGCCGCTGCACCGCCTATGGGGCGGGCAGTGGCGGTCACGCATTCCGCTCTCGGCGTATCTCCTGCAGAGCGATCCCGTGCAGGTCGTGGCCGATGCCCGCGCCTAC
This sequence comes from uncultured Alcaligenaceae bacterium, assembly GCA_964543615.1. Taxonomy (GTDB): domain Bacteria; phylum Pseudomonadota; class Gammaproteobacteria; order Burkholderiales; family Casimicrobiaceae; genus VBCG01. The sequence goes on from CAZIZD010000031.1 coordinate 9,682, forward strand.
CGCGAAGCGGGCTACGAGACCTTCAAGCTCAAGATCGGCTACGACGAGCGCTCGGACGTCGAGCTCACGCGTCTCGTGCGCGAGGAGATCGGCCCGGACGCACCGCTTCGGCTCGACGTCAACGGCGCATGGACGCCGGGCACGGCGAAACGCCAGTGCCACAAGCTCCTGCCGTACGACCCGGTCTACATCGAGCAGCCGCTCGAGCTCGACGACCTCGCCGGGCACGCGAGCCTGCGCGCCTCGCAGCCCGTCCCCATCGCGCTCGACGAGAGCGCGTACACCCTGCAGGACGTCGGCAACATCGTGCGCGCGCAGGCGGCCGACGTGATCCTGCTCGATCCGCACGAGGCCGGCGGATTGTGGCCCACGATCAAGGCCGCCGCGATCGCCGAGTCGGTGGGCATTCCCGTCACGCTTCACAGCGGCGGCGAGTTGGGGCTCTCGCAGGCCGCGTACCTGCATCTCGCGGCATCGATCCCCAACCTGTCGCTCGCCATCGACAACGAGATCGCGCACCTCGCGGGCGACGTGATCACCAACACGTTCACCGTCGATCGCGGCGCGCTCGCGGTGCCGCAGGATCCCGGGCTCGGCGTCACGCTCGACCACGCCGCGGTCGAGCGGTACGCGGTGAACGACATCAAGGGCGCGTATCTCGATCCGCGCCGTCCGGGCTGGTTCCCGACCAAGCCCGCCTACTGAGAGGAATGGAGGCAGCGTTGAGATCCAGCATTCGACTCTTTGCCGCGTTCGCGCTCGTTGCCGCGACGTTCGGCGCATCGGCGCAGGACTTTCCCACCAAGCCCGTGCGCATCGTCGTGCCCTACCCGCCCGGCGGCGCATCGGACGTGACGGCGCGCGTGCTCGCGGACAAGCTCTCGAAGCGCTGGGGCGGCAAGGCGGTGGTGGTCGAGAACAAGCCGGGCGCCAACGGCGTGGTCGGCACCGAGACCGTCGCGCGCGCCGATCCCGACGGCCACACGATGGGCCTCGTGGCGAGCTCGCACGTGACCAACCACGCGCTCATGAAGAGCGTGCCGTACGCGCTCTCGGACATGGTCCCGGTGACGATCACGGCGCAGGTGCAGCTGGGGCTGGTGGTGAATCCTTCGGTGCCGGCCAACAACGTGCGCGAGCTCATCGCCTATGCCAAGGCCAATCCTGGGAAGCTCGCGGTGGGAACCTCCGGACGCGGCAGCAATCCGCAGCTGTGGGCGCTCGCGTTCATGCAGGCCACCGGCACGCAGATGATCGACGTCGCGTACAAGGGCAGCAGCGCCGCGCATCCCGACCTCTTGTCCGGGCAGACGCAGGTGATGTTCGACGCCGTGGCCGCGGTGATCCCGCACGTGAAGGCCGGCAAGCTGCGCCTCCTCGCCGTCGGCGGTGCGAAGCGCTCGCCCTTTTTGCCCGACACGCCGACGATGGTCGAGGCGGGCGTTCCGGGCTACGTCAACGCATCGTGGGGCGCGGTGATCGTTCCCGCCAAAACCCCGAAGGCGCTCGTCGATCGACTCAACGCGGACATCGTCGCGATCCTCAACGAGCCCGACACCCGGGAGCGCCTCGCGGCGCTGTCCGCCGAAGTCGTCGCGAACTCGCCGGCCGAAGCGGCCGCGTTCATGAACAGCGAGGAAGTCCGCCTCACCAAGCTCATCCGCGATGTCGGCATTCCACCCGAGTGACGCAACCGCGATCGGTGCCACCACCGCG
>CAZIZD010000031.1:11407-18929 GCA_964543615.1 uncultured Alcaligenaceae bacterium
GCGGCGGAATTGCGCCGGCGCATCCTCTCGGGCGAGCTCGCGCCGGGACAGCGGCTGCGCATCGACGACGTCGCAACGCTGCTCGACGTGAGCCACATGCCGGTGCGCGAGGCGCTGCGCGAGCTCCAGGGCGAGAGCGTGCTCGAGGTCTATCCGCATCGCGGCGCGGTCGTGCGCGGCGTCGACGCGGGCTTCGTCAGCAACTTCTACGACATTCGCGCGGCCATCGAGGGGATGCTCGCGGAAAGATGCGCGGCGCGCATCGTACCGGACATGCTCGCCCGCCTCGCGCGCGAGGTCGAGGCCTTCGAGCGCACCGACGCGACCGACGCCGCCGCCCTCGTGCGCGCGAACCGCGCGCTGCACGACACGATCAATGCCGCGGCGGATTGTCCGGAAGCGTTGCGGATGCTCGCACAGGGACGCGTGCTGGCCGATGCGCTGCGCGTTCGATTCGGCTACGGCACGGGCCGCGTCAAGGCGATCGTCGCGGATCACCGCGCCATGCTGCGCGCGTTCCGCAATCGCGATGCCGCCAGGGCGGGCGAGCTCGCGCGCAGGCATTGCCAGCGCGCCCGCGACGATCTGCTGGCCCGGATGCGCGAGGGCTAGCCCGCGGCGCGCAACGCCCTAGTGATGATGCCCGTGCGGCCCGTGGATGTGGCCGTGGGCGATCTCTTCCTGCGTGGCCGGACGCACGTCGACCACCTTGGCGTCGAAACGCAGACGCTGGCCCGCGAGCTCGTGGTTGCCGTCGAGCACCGCCTTGCCGTCCGCGATGTCGGTGACGCGCCACACCACTTCGTTGCCGTCCTGCTCCGCGACGAGATAGCCGCCCACCGCGACGTCCGGCGGAAGGTCCGCGACGTTCTCCATCCGCACCAGCTTGGAGTCGTATTCGCCGAACGCGTCCTCCGGCTCGAGCGTGACCGAGATCGAGTCGCCCACCTGCTTGTTGCTGAGCGCCTCCTCGATCTTGGGGAAGATGCCCGAGTGACCGCCGTGCAGGTACACGAGCGGCTCCGGCGACTCCTCGAGGAGCTTGTTCTCGGCGTTGTAGAGCTTGAAGGAAATGCTGACGGCGGTGTTGGCGAAGATGTTCATGAAGGAGCGGTCTGGTGGCGTGTCGGCCGCCCATTGTACCTGCCGCGCCGGATGCTAACCTCCGCGCCATGATCGCAGTCCCAAGCCCGCTCGGCACGCTGGCCCCCAAGGCGTTCCTCGCCCGGTTCTGGCAGCGCAAGGCATTGCTCGTGCGCGAGGCCATCGCAGGCTTTGGGGGACTCGCGTCGCTCGCCGACCTCACGCGGCTCGCGGCGCGCGACGACGTCGAATCGCGGCTCATCGTCCGCAACGGCGCGCGCTACGACCTCGCGCACGGCCCCTTCACCCGGGCCGATTTCAAGGCGCTGCCGCCCACCCGATGGACGCTGCTCGTGCAGGGACTCAACCTGCACCTCGATGAGGCCGACCGGCTGCTGCGGACGTTCGCGTTCGTGCCGTACGCGCGCCTGGACGACGTGATGGTGAGCTACGCCGCCCCTGGCGGCGGGGTGGGACCGCACTTCGATTCCTACGACGTCTTCCTGCTGCAGGGCTTCGGACGCCGCCGCTGGCGCTACGGCAGGCAGGCCGACCTCACGCTGCGCGACGGCCTGCCCGTGAAGATCCTGCGGCGCTTCACGCCGTCGCACGACGACGTGCTGGAGCCGGGCGACATGCTGTACCTGCCGCCCTCGTACGCGCACGACGGCGTCGCACTGGATGCGTGCACGACGTACTCGATCGGCTTTCGCGCGGCAACCCACACGGAGTTGGCGCAAGCCTTCCTCGATCACCTGCGCGATCGCATCGAGCTGCCGGGACGCTATGCCGACCCCGGCCTCGCGCCCGCGCGCGAGCCGGCGCGCATCGGCACCAGCATGCAGCGGCGCGCGGCACGCGAGCTCGCGAAGATCCGGTGGACGTCGCGCGACGTCGCGCGCTTCCTGGGCGAGTTTCTCTCCGAGCCCAAGGCCGACGTGTTCTTCGATCCGCCGCAGGCGCCGCTGTCGCAGCGCGCGTTCGCGTCCGCCGCGCGGCGCAAGGGCGTCCATCTCGACCGGCGCGCGCAGTGGCTCTTCGACGACGAGGCGCTCTACGCCAATGGCGAAGCGCGCCCCTGGCGCGCCGGCACGAAGGCCGGTCTTGCGACTCTCGCCAACGCGCGCGCGCTGTCAGGCTCACAGGCGGGCAGGCTTCCCGGACCCGCGATCGCGATGCTCTACGAGGACTACCGCCATGGATCCCTCCACCTCGGATAGCGCGCCCGAGCCGCGCGAGCAGGCGCTCGATTCCGTCGCGGCGCAGGCCGCGGCGATCGACGAGATCATCGGCCTCGCCAGGCATCGCCTGCAGGTCTTCGACGTCGACCTTTCGCAGTGCGGCTGGCAGACGGCCGCGCGCGTGGAGGCCCTCGGCGCGTTCCTGCGCCGCAACCGCAAGGCCAGGGTCGAGATCATCGTGCACGACACGCGCTTCATCGAGACGTCGTGCGCGCGCCTCGTGTCGCTGCTGCGCCAACACGCACACGCGATCACCATCTACAAGACCGGCAGCGAGGCCCGCAGCGCGATGGATCCGCTGGTCATCGCGGACGCGCGACATTTCGTGCACCGGTTCCACATCGAGCAGCCGCGCGCGACGCTTGCCGTCGAGCATCCGCAGCTCGCGCGCCCGCTCGTCATGCGCTTCGAGCAGATCTGGGCCACGGGGGAACCCGGGCTCGGCGCGAGCGTGCTCGGGCTCTGACTTCGGTCAAGGCGCGCGCCGCGGCGCTGCTATAATTTGGTGCTCGGCAATGGCCGGGTTGCATGCCCTGAACTGCATGTGCATGTATTGCATCGTGCTGCATCGTGCCTGCAACAGCTCCACAAATACCGAACTTCACACCCACTCGAGGATTTCCATGAACAAGTCGCTGATCATCGCGGCCTCGGTTGCGCTTGCGCTCGCCGCCTGCGGCCAGCAAACCCCCGCCCCGAAGCCCGCCGCCCCCGCCACGCCGCCGGCCGCAGCACCCGCACCTGCGCCCGCGCCGACCCCCGCGCCCGCCACCGACGCGAAGGCCCCCGAAGCCGCGCCGGCAGCGGCGACCGCCACGCCCGCGCCCGCCCCGGCGACGCCGCCGTCGCCCGCCGCGGCGCCCGCGCCCGAGAAGGACGCCGCGAAGAAGTAATCGCGTCGAAGCGTGAATGCGAAAAGGCCGGCGGTCGCCGGCCTTTTCGTTTGTGACCCGAGGTCGAGCGGAACCTACAGCGGCGCGCCGATCCTCTTCGCCACTTCGCGGTAGTGCTCGATGACCTCCCCCAGGTCGCGGCGGAAGCGGTCCTTGTCGAGCTTCTCGCCGGTCTTCGCGTCCCACAGCCGGCACCCGTCCGGTGTGAACTCGTCGCCGAGCACGAGGGCCCCGTTGGGATCGTCCGTGGGATGCCCGAACTCGAGCTTGTAATCGACGAGATCGATGCCCGCGTTCGCGAACAAAGGCTTCAGCACGGCGTTGACCTTGTGAGTGATGTCGCGCATCTGCGCGATCTCGGCCGCACTGGCCCAGCCCAGCACGCGGATGTGGTCGTCGTTGCACAACGGATCGTGCAGCGCGTCACTCTTGAGGAAGAACTCGAAGATCGGCTCGGGAAGCTTCCTGCCCTCCTCGATGCCGTAGCGCTTGGCCATCGAGCCGGCGCACACGTTGCGCACGACGCACTCGACCGGGACCATCTTCATGGACTTCACCAGCGACTCGCGCTCGTTCAGCACGCTCACGAAGTGGGTAGCCACGCCCGCCTGCGCGAGCTTGCCCATCACGTAGGCGTTGATCTTGTTGTTGGTCTCGCCTTTCAAGTCGAGCTTGGCGAGCTTGACGCCGTCGAACGCCGACACGTCGTCGCGGTAATGCATGACGAGGCGGTTGGGATCGTCGGTGGCGTAGACGGTCTTGGCCTTGCCGCGATAGAGCTCTTGTCGCTTTTCCATTTTTTAGCTTCCGTTATGCCAGCGCGCGCCAGTCGAAGCCTTCGTCCTGGTCCGCGATGCCGATCCAATCTTCCGCGCAAGAGAGCGCGCCCGCAAGCGCCGCGCGTGCGCGCTCCGGGGTGTTGTTCTGCTTCGACAGGTGCGCAGCCACGATGTGCTGCAGGCGGCTCGTGTCGAGCGCCGCCAGCAGCGCGGCGGCGGCCTCGTTATGGAGATGCCCGAAGCGGCCCGAGATGCGGTTCTTGAGCGACGGCGGGTAGTCACTCGTCGCGAGCATCGCGCGGTCGTGGTTGCACTCGAGCACGAGCGCGTGGCAGCCGGAGAGGCTCGCCTGCACGAAAGGCGTGGAGCCGCCGATGTCCGTGAGCACGCCGAGGCGGAACTCCCCGTCGCTGACCACGAACTGCACGGGCTCGCGCGCGTCGTGCGGAACCGGAAAGGGCCTGATCTCGAGGTCGCCGATGCGGAACACGTCGTGACTGTCGAATCCCTTGACCTGCGCGATGCCGTCGAAGCGGTCGCCCAGCTCGTAGACCGTGCCGAACGTGAGCCACACGGGAATGCCGAACTTGCCCGCGAACGCGGGCACGCCGCCCGCGTGGTCGTTGTGCTCGTGGGTGACGAGGATCGCGCTGATCGACTCGGGATCGATGCCGAGGCGGGCCAGGCGCGCGCATGTGTCGCGCACGCCGAAGCCGCAATCGATGAGGACCCGCGTGGTGCCGGCCTCGACGACGAGGCCGTTGCCTTCGCTCCCGCTGCCGAGGGACGCGAATCGCACTTACTTCAACTGGTCTTTCAGGAGCGCCAGGATCTTTTCGCTGGTCTGCGTGCGATCCGGTGCGCCGCCCGGGTCCTGCACGACGACTACGCTGTTCTGGGCGGCTTCCGCCACCACGATCTGGAACTGCTCGGGCTTGTCCTTCTCGTCGGACTTCCAGAACTGGAGCTTCGTGAGCCAGCCCGCATCGTTGGCCTTCTTGGCGAGCGCGTCGGGATCGCCATAGCGCACGAAGTACACGCCGCGCGAGCGGTCGCGGTCGACCACCGTGAATCCGGCGCGATCGAGCGCAAGACCCACGCGCCGCCAGGTGCGATCGAACGGATCCTGCACCGTGAGCTTGTACGAGCCGTCCGGATTCTTGTCGATCTGCGCGCGCTCGGGCGCGATGGACGCCTGCACGACGGCCGCGCGCGCCGCGGGCTCGGGCGTGCCGAACTTCATCATGAGGCGCGTGAGCATCTCGGACTCGAGCGCCGGATTGGGCGGCATCACCGCCCACGCGAAGGCGGCCGGCGACGAGTTGTCGATCTTGCCGGTGGGCACCTGCTCCATCCCGCGATGCGAGATGAAGATCTCGACGGTGTTGGGCTCGGTGCCGCGCTCGATGCGCGTCTTGAACTTGTCCTGCTTGTAGGTCGTGTAGAACATGTCGACGAACTTGCCGACCGTGCGGCGGATGAAGTCCTGCGGAATCTCGGCGCGGTTCTCCGAGAAGTCCGTCTCCATGATGCCGACCTGCGGATTCTCCTGGGCGAGCACGAAGCCGTTCTCCTGCCAGAACTCGCGCGTCGTGTTCCACGCCTGCTCGGGTGTCGCGCGCACGACGAGCCAGCGCTCGTTGCCCGCGCGCACGATCTTGGCGTCGGGCGTCTGCGGCAGGAACTCGGACTTGGTGCCCCGGTTGGCGCCCGCCTGTGCGAGGCCCGTCGCCGTGGAGACCTGGTAGCGGTCGTCGTAGCGCGGCGTGGTGAGATCGGGCGGGAGCTCGAGGGCCGGTCCCGAGGAGACCGACTTGTAGTCGATGCGCTTGGAGGGCGCGACGCTTGAGAGCGTGTCGCACGCGGCAAGCGTGATCGCAATCAGCGCGACGGCCGAAAGCCGCGCGCCCTGGGCGACGGACGGGTTACGAAGGAATGCGTTCATGCGTCCTGACCTCGTTGCTCGGCGCGAGACAGCCCGCTTCGCGCAGCGCGGCGCGGACGGTCTCGTGGAACTGCGGCGACAGCTTGACCAGCGGCAGCCGGAGCTCGTTTTCGATAAGGCCCATCTCGGCCAGCGCCCACTTGACGGGAATCGGGTTGGCTTCGACGAACAGCTTGCGATGCAGCGACAGGAGCCTGTCGTTGTACCTGCGGGCGTTGGCGACGTCGCCTGCCAGTGCAGCCGCGCACATCTGTGACATCAGTTTCGGCGCGACGTTCGCAGTGACGGAGATGACACCGTGGCCGCCCAGCAGCATGAGGGGCAACCCGGTGAGGTCGTCGCCGCTGTAGACCGCAAAGTCGTCGTGCCCGGCCTCGGCGAGGCCTTTCAGCAACTCGCTGCCGCGTCCCAGGTCGGCCGTGGCGTCCTTGATGCCGGCGATGTGCGGCACGTCGGCGAGACGCAGCGTGGTCTCGGTCGCCATGTCCGCCACCGTGCGGCCCGGCACGTTGTACATGATCATCGGCAGGTCGACGCGCTCGGCGATGGCGCGGAAGTGGCGATAGAGGCCTTCCTGCGTGGGCTTGTTGTAGTACGGCACCACGGACAGGTGCGCGTCGGCGCCCACCTTGGCCGCGTACGCGGCAAGCTCGATCGCTTCGGACGTCGAGTTGGCGCCTGCGCCCGCCACGACCTTCACCCGCCTGGCGACGTGCTCGACCGTGGTCTTGATGAGCAGCCGATGCTCGTCGAAGTCGACCGTGGGCGACTCTCCCGTGGTGCCGACGACGACGATGCCGTCCGTCCCGTTGGCGACGTGGAAGTCGATGAGCTTGCGCAGGGCCGGCAGGTCGAGCGCCCCGCCCTCCCGCATGGGGGTCGCGATCGCGACAAGGCTTCCGGTCAGCATGGATGGAACCGTGGTCTCGCCAAAATACGACATTTTAGCGCAAAGACAAGGAGCTAGCCCAAGGAAGGCGGCCAGGGGCGCCCCGGGCCGACGGCCGCGAGGCGCTGGACCACGGCCTTGCGCTCCAAGCCCTGCACGACACCTTGCTCGAACGCGACCACAGTCATCGCAGGCGCAAGGCCTGCGAGGGTGAGGAGTTCGTCGCGGCACAGCAGAAATTCCGGATTCGCGGGGCGGCCGTACGCCTCGTTGCCCATGGCGAACGTCTCGTAGAGCAACACGCCATCCGGACGGAGCGCTTCACGAAGGCGAGCAAACAGGGGTCGATGCAGGTAGTTGGCAACGACGATCGCATCGAACGTTTGCCCCGCGAGCGGCCACGCTCCGCTTTCGAGATCGGCCACCAGCACGTCGATTCCCGGGACCTGGGCGATGCCGCCGAGCGCGGCCGCATCGCGGTCGACCGCGAGCACCCGCGCGCCGCGCGATGCGAAGAAGCGCGAGTGACGTCCACCGCCGGCCGCGAGGTCGAGCACTTGCGCGCCCGCCGCGACGAGCGTTGCGTGTCGCGCGATCCACGGCGACGGTTCGATCGTGGGTACGTGGCTCATCGGCGGCTCCTGCGCTTCTTTGCGGCGTCCTGGTCCGCCGACGCGGTTTTCAACCAGTCG
>CAZIZD010000032.1:0-18783 GCA_964543615.1 uncultured Alcaligenaceae bacterium
GCGTGGTGCGTGTCGGCGCCGCGAGCGGACGCGCGCAGTTCCTCCGCCGCGCACGTGGCTACACGCCCCGCGCGATCGCGCTTGCTGCGGAAGGTCCGCCGGTTCTCGCCCTGGGCGCGTACTTCAAGAACACCGTGTGCGTGACCCGCGGCCGCGAGGCCTTCGTCTCGCAGCACGTGGGCGACCTCGACAACGCCGCGACGTGCAATGCCCTCGAGCAGACGGTGGATCACCTCGTCTCCATCCTCGACGTCACTCCCGCGGTCATCGCGCACGACCTGCATCCCGATTTCTTCAGCACGCGGCTCGCGGCCCGGCTCGCCGATCGCCACGGCATTGCGCGCATCGCCGTGCAGCATCATCACGCGCACGTCGCGTCGGTGGTGGCCGAGCATCGCGTGTTGGAGCCGGTCCTGGGGCTTGCGCTCGACGGCGTCGGACTCGGCAGCGACGGCGCGGCGTGGGGCGGCGAGCTGCTGCGTCTGGACGGCGCCTCGTTCACGCGCATCGGGCACCTGGCACCGCTGCGCCTGCCGGGCGGCGACGTCGCGGCGCGCGAGCCTTGGCGCATGGCCGCCTCTGTCCTCGCGTCCTGCGGACGCGGCGGCGAAATCGCAACGCGATTCCACGGCGAGCCTGCTGCGGCGACCGTGGCCTCGATGCTCGCAAGCGGCTTTCGCGCGCCTGCGACGACCAGCATGGGACGCTGGTTCGACGCCGCCGCCGGACTGCTCGGCGTGCGCCGCACGATGGCCTACGAAGGCCAGGCCGCGATGCTCCTCGAAGGCCTCGCCGAGACGTCGCTCGCAGCGGAGCGCCATTCGCAGGATTACGCATTCGAGGGCGGCGTGCTGTCGCTCGCGCCGCTCCTCATGCGCCTCGCGGACGAGCGCGATCCCGTTCGTGGAGCGCAGCGTTTCCACGCCACGCTCGTCGCGGCGCTCGCCGAGTGGGTCGGGCGGGCCGCGGACGCCACGGGCCTGCGCGTGGTCGCATGCGCCGGCGGCTGCTTCCTCAACGACATCCTCGCGCGCGAGCTTCGCCGCGCCCTCGAAACGCGCGGCATCGCCATGCTCGAAGCGCAGGCCGTGCCGCCCAACGACGGCGGCATATGCCTCGGGCAGGCTTGGGTCGCGCAACGCGAACTGGAGAACTCCTAGAAATGTGCCTCGCCATTCCCGCGCGCGTCGTCGCGCTGCCCGAACCCGATGCCGCGCTCGTCGAGGTCGACGGCGTGCGGAAGCGCATCTCGCTCGCGCTCGTCGAAGGTGTCGGCGTCGGCGACTACGTGATCGTGCACGTCGGCTATGCACTGACCAAGCTCGACCCCGAGGAGGCCGCGCGCACGCTCGCGCTGTTCGCGCAGAGCGGCCCGCAGGAGGCGGCGGCCTCGTGAAGTACATCGACGAATTCCGCGACGGAAAGATCGCCCGCCAGCTCGCCGCGGCGATCGCCAGGGAGGCGCAACCCGGACGCCGCTATCACCTCATGGAGTTCTGCGGCGGCCACACGCACGCCATCTCGCGCTATGGCATCAAGGATCTGCTTCCCGCCAACGTGGAGATGATTCACGGGCCCGGATGCCCCGTGTGCGTGCTGCCCATTGGCCGCATCGACAGCGCGATCGAGCTCGCGTCGCGTCCGAACGTGACGCTCGCGACGTACGCCGACACGATGCGCGTGCCGGCATCGAAAGGCCTGTCGCTCATGAAGGCCAAGGCGCGCGGCTACGACATCCGGATGGTCTACTCCGCGGCGGATGCGGTGCGCATCGCCGCCGAGATGCCCGAGCGCGAGGTCGTGTTCTTCGCGATCGGATTCGAGACCACGACTCCGCCCACCGCGGTGGCCCTTCTCGACGCCAAGGCGCGCGGCCTCGCCAACTTCAGCGTGTTCTGCAATCACGTGCTGACGCCGGCGGCGATCACCAACATCCTCGAGTCCCCGGAGGTCCGCACGCTCGGCAGCGTGCCGCTCGACGGCTTCATCGGCCCCGCGCACGTGTCGACGGTGATCGGCACCCAGCCCTACGAGTACTTCGCCGAGGAATACGAGCGGCCGGTGGTGATCGCGGGCTTCGAGCCGCTCGACGTGATGCAGGCCATCCTCATGCTGGTGCGCCAGCTGAACGAGGGCCGCGCAGAGGTCGAGAACGAGTTCACACGCGCCGTCACGCGCGACGGCAACGCCAAGGCCAAGGCACTGGTCGCGGAAGTGTTCGAGCTGCGGCCGTCGTTCGAGTGGCGCGGCCTGGGCGAGGTGCCCTACTCGGCCCTTCGCATCAAGGAAGCCTACCGCGCCTTCGACGCCGAGGCCCGCTACGACATCCAATACGTCCCCGTCGCGGACAACAAGGCCTGCGAATGCGGCGCGATCCTGCGCGGCGTGAAGAAGCCCGTCGACTGCAAGCTCTTCGCAACGGTCTGTACGCCCGAGAATCCCATGGGCTCGTGCATGGTCTCCTCCGAAGGGGCGTGCGCCGCGCATTACACCTACGGCCGGTTCAAGGACGTGCGCGTCGTGGCGGCAGCCCCATGAGCGCGGAGGTAGCTCCATGACCGGCGGGGTGCGCAAGGATTACGTCCGTCCGCTCGATCTCAAGCACGGCCGCGTGGATATGACCCACGGCAGCGGAGGGCGCGCGTCGGCGCAGCTCGTGGACGAGCTCTTCGGCCGCGCGTTCGACAACCCGTGGCTGCGTGCGCGCAACGACGGCGCGACCATCACCATGCCGCCGGGACGCATGGTGATGGCCACCGACGCCCACGTCGTCTCGCCGCTCTTCTTTCCGGGCGGCGACATCGGCTGCCTGTCGATCCACGGGACGGTGAACGACGTCGCGATGTCGGGCGCGACGCCGCTCTACATCGCCGCCGCATTCGTGCTCGAGGAAGGCTTCCCGCTCGCCGATCTCGCGCGCATCGTGCAGTCGATGGCCGACGCCGCGCGAGAGGCCAACGTCGCGATCGTGACCGGCGACACCAAGGTCGTCGAGCAGGGCAAGGGCGACGGCGTGTTCATCACGACCACCGGCGTGGGCGTGGTCGCGGACGGCGTGGAGATCGCGGGCGATCGTGCGCGCCCGGGCGACGTCGTCCTGGTGAGCGGCACCATCGGCGACCACGGCGTCGCGATCATGTCGCTGCGCGAAAACCTCGCCTTCGAGACGGAGATCGTGTCGGACACCGCGTCGCTGCACGGTCTCGTCGCCGCGATGCTCGCGGCCGCGCCCGGCATCCGCTGCCTGCGCGATCCGACGCGCGGCGGGCTCGGCACCACGCTGAACGAGTTCGCCTCGGCCTCCGGCTGCGGCATCGTCATCCGCGAGGAGAGCGTTCCCGTGAAGCCCGCGGTGAAGGCCGCGTGCGAGTTCCTCGGCCTCGACCCGCTGTACGTCGCCAACGAAGGCAAGCTGTGCGCGATCGTCGCGCCCGGGGACGCGCAGCGCGTGCTCGATGCGATGCGCGCGCATCCGCTGGGCCGGGAAGCGGCGATCGTGGGCGAGGCCATCGCCGACGACAACGCCTTCGTCCAGATGGAGACCGCGTTCGGAGGCCGCCGCAACGTCGACTGGCTGACGGGCGAGCAGCTCCCGCGCATCTGCTAGGCGTCGCGCCCGTGCGCATCCTCTTCCTCGCGCACGACTTCAACAGTCTCACGCAGCGGCTCTACGTCGAGCTCACGGACGCCGGCCACGACGTGTCGATCGAGCTCGACGCCAACGATGCGCTCACGGTCGAGGCGGCATCGCTGTGGCAGCCCGATCTCGTCGTCGCGCCGTTCCTCAAGCGGGCCATTCCCGAAGCAGTGTGGACGGCGCATCGCACCATCGTGATCCATCCCGGCGTTCCGGGCGACCGCGGGCCTTCCGCGCTCGATCGCGCGATCCTGCGCGGAGAATCCACGTGGGGCGTGACCGCGCTGCAGGCCAACGCCCTGATGGACGCGGGCGACATCTGGGCCTGCGCCACCTTCCCGATGCGCGAGGCCACCAAGTCGAGCCTCTATCGCAACGAGGTGACGGAGGCGGCGGTGGCGTGCATGCACGACACGCTCGCGCGCATCGGCAAGGGCGGCGCGCCGGAGCCGCAGGACTACGCACGCCCGTTCATGCGCGGGAGGACTTGGCCCGCGTTGAAGCAGGCCGAGCGCGCGATCGACTGGACACGCGACGACACTTCGACGGTGCTGCGCAAGATCCGCGCGTCGGACAGCGTGCCGGGCGTGCGCGACACGATCGCGGGACTGACCTGTTACCTTCACGACGCGCACGAGGACGGCGCGCTGCGCGGCGCTCCGGGCGAGATCGTCGCCACCCGCGGGACGGCGGTCTGCCGTGCGACGCGCGACGGCGCGGTGTGGATCGCGCACCTGCGGGAGGATCGCCCCGGCACGTTCAAGCTCCCGGCCGTCTCCGTGCTTGGCGAGCGCGTCGCCGGCATTGCCGAAGTCCCGTTCGCGTTCGACGCCGCGACGCAAGGGCCGACCTGGCGCGAGATCCGCTACGAGGAGCACGAAGGTGTGGGCATCCTCCACTTCCGCTTCTGCAACGGCGCGATGAGCACGGCGCAGTGCGAGGCGCTGCGCGCCGCGTATGCGCACGCATGCTCGCGTCCGGTGCGGGTCATCGCGCTCATGGGCGGGCGCGACTTCTGGTCCAACGGCATTCACCTCAACGTGATCGAGGCGGCGCCAAGCGCCGCCGACGAATCGTGGCGCAACATCAACGCGATGAACGACCTGGTCCGCGACATCGTGCAGACCGGCGACAAGCTCACGATCGCCGCGATGTGCGGCAACGCGGGAGCGGGCGGCGCGTTCCTGGCACTCGCCGCCGACCGCGTGATCGCGCGCGAGGCCATCGTCCTCAATCCGCACTACAAGGGCATGGGCAACCTTTACGGGTCCGAGTACTGGACCTACCTCCTGCCGCGGCGCGCGTCGCCGGAGCACGCGCGCGCGGTCGTGCAGAACCGGCTGCCCATCGGCGCTCGCGCCGCCATGGCAATGGGTTTGGTGGACGAGTGCATCGGCGGCGATCCCGTCGACTTCCAGCAGAGGGTGGTCGCGCGCGCTGCGGAACTCGCTGCGGATCCGGGTCTTGCGGGCATCCTTGCCGCGAAGCGCGAGCGCCGGGCGCGCGACGAGGCCGCGAAGCCGCTCGCCGCCTACCGCGAAGACGAGCTCGCGCGCATGAAGCAGAATTTCTACGGCTTCGACTCGAGCTACCACGTTGCACGATACAACTTCGTGCACAAGGTGCCGAGATCCCGCACGCCACTGCATCTGGCGAGGCATCGCAGGCGGCGACCGGGGTAGCCGGCGAGAGTGCCGTTGCGCTGGTGTCCCTGCGACACCGCCCTCGTTGCCCGGCGCGCGAACGCGTCGAGTCCTACGTCACCGTCGTTCCATCGACCTGCCGCCTCACGAGCGCAGCGATCTCCGCCGGATGGCTGCTCGGAAGGAAGTGACTCCCGCCTTCGATCGTCACGAGCCGGGACGCCGGAATCGAATCGTGCAGAAGCTCTGCGATCCTGCGCATCGCAGGATGGCTGTCTTCACCGCGAACGACGGTCGTCGGAATAGTGATCGACTGCAGCGTCTCCCTGCTGGGTTCGAAGGGTGTTCCCGAGGACCAGTCGCGCACGTTCACCGCCGTGGTCGCGACGATGTAGCTGCGGACCTTCGGCGGCATCGCATCGAAGGTGCCGGAACCGCCGTAGAAGTCGATGACGTGCCGGGCCGCCTCGGCATCGCCTCTTGCGAAGTCGGCGAAGTACCGGCCCGTCATCGACTCGAACATCCCGTAGTGCTTGAGATCTCCCCACGCGCGCAGCAGGCCCAGGGGGTTCGCTTCCACCAGCAGGAGGCTCGAGGGCCCGTGTCGGCCGGTCAGGGCATGCACGATGGCGGAAAGTCCGCCATAGGAGTGACCCACGACGTGAGGGCGCACGCCGATCCGGTCGATGATGCGGTCGATGAGGCCGACTTGCTGGGCCATGGTGGCATTGCCTTCGGGTCGCGTGTCCGGCGTGGATCCGTAGCCCAGCAGGCTGGTGGTGACCGTGCGATAGCCTTCGCCGAGGTACCCGATCACCGCTCTCCAACCCGTTCCGGTGCCGAAACTCCCGGGCAGGAACAGCACGACCGGGCCGGAACCCGACTCGGCGTAGTCGAACTCGAGGGCTTGCACGGCCACGATTGCCTCCTGCGATCCCGATGCGCCGGGTGCCTATCCATCGCGAAAAGGAAGGGCCGCTTGCGCGGCCCTTCCGGTGTTGCCGAAGACGACGACGCGCCTTATTTCTTGGGCGCGGCCTTTGCGTCCTTCGCGGGAGCGGCCGCCGCAGGTGCCGGCGTTGCCGCCGCCATCTGGGGTGCGGGCACTTGCTTGCCCTTGGCCTTCATGTCCGCGAAGTACTTGGCCGCGACGCGATCCTCCGCCGCCGCCTGCTGCTGTGCCGCCGTTGCGGCGGCCGCAGCTGCCTTGGCTTTCGCTTCTTCCGCAGCGGCCTTCTGGGTATCGTTCATCGGCGGAGGCGGCGGCAGCTTCGCCACCGCAACTCCGAACGATGCCACCACCAGAACCGCAACCATCAGCGCTTGCGCCGTCTTCATTGCCATTCCCTCCTCGTTACAAACCACTTCGCCGCCGTTCTCCCGTCGCGCTCACGCCGTGCGTGGCGCGTGGGCGGGCGGCGCCCCCTCTACCGCTCCCCTCCCGGACTTCACTTCGTTGTACCAGTACTCGTGATGCTCGCGTGCCCAGGTCTCGTCGACGTAACCCGTCCTCATTGCTTCCCACGCGCCCTTCATGCCGATCGTGCCCAGGTAGATGTGGCCGAGCAGCAGGCAGCACGCGAGCACGCCCACGACCATATGGACCATGTTGGCCACCTGCATCGTCGCGCGCGACTGGTTGAAGTTGGGAAAGTCGAGGATGAGGCCCGACACCACCAGCGTGATGCCCGCCAGCACGACGAGGAGCCAGAACAGGATCTTCTGCCCGCCGTTGACCTTGCCGGCGGCCACGTGCTCGCCGGTGAGCATGCCGCCGCCCTTCTTGAACCACTCGATGTCGCGCTTGTTGAAGAGGTTCGAGCGCATGAACATCACGATCATCACGGGCAGCGCCACCGCGAGCACGGGCCCGACGAAGTTGTGGGCGTATTTCGACACCGTGGCGAGTATCGAGAACAGCGTATAGCCGATGATCGGCAGCAGCACCGTCTTGCCGAACGTGATGATGAGACCGGTGACGGCAAGCGTCGTGAACGTGATGGCCACCGTCCAGTGCACCGCCCGCTCGACGACGGTGAACCGCTCGATGAGCCGGCCCGTGGGCGCGCCCTTGACGCGGATGGGGCCGCGCCAGAGGTAGAACCCTGCCAGCACCACGAAGGCGAACGCGAACAGGAATCCGCCGACGGTTGCCGCAGGCACGCGCGCGGCACGCCAGGTCTGCCCCTGCGGCTGGACGAGCACGTTCGTCTCGCGGCCGGGGATGCTCGTGTACTGCGGCTGCCCCGAGCGCACCTCGCTCCACACGGGCTGGTTGTTGAGCGGCTGCGACTGTTGCTGGGCCGCCTGTTGCTTGGCGTCACCGGCTTCCTTGGCGTTGACCGCGGGTGACTGCGCCGAAGCGATGCCGAAGGCGATCGCGCATGCGGCCGCGGCAACCCATCGCGCCGCGGCAGGGAGATGATTGCGCATTGCGAGGCCTCCTACGAGCCGATCCGCTTGTACTCGTTCTGGTTTTGCGTGCGACTGCGGATGTCGCGCTCCCAGGCGTCCTTGTTGCCGTTGAACGGCGCGGCCGCATAGGGAGGCTCGTCGGGCTTCCCCTGGTAGGTGCCCTGCTTGAATTCGACGACCTGGGGACGTTCGCCGCATCCTGCGATCATGAGCGCCGCCATGGCGGCGCCCGCGATGGCGGACCAGTGGGTCAGTTTTCCGATCACGATTTGCCTCCGGTCGGTGCGGGTGCCGCGCCAGGTGCGCCGGGCGCGCCCTTGGGTGCTTCGGGACGTCCGTACGCCGTGCCCCATCCCCAGACCTCGGTGCCCTTGCCGCGCACTGTCACGCGCTGGCGGTAGATGTCGGCAATCGTGTCGCCGTCGCCCGCCAGCAGCGCCTTGGTCGAGCACATCTCGGCGCACGCGGGCAGCTTTCCCTCGGCGAGGCGGTTGCGGCCGTACTTCTTGAACTCGGCCTCGGAATTGGTCTTCTCGGGACCGCCCGCGCAGAACGTGCACTTGTCCATCTTGCCGCGCACGCCGAACGCGCCGGCCTGCGGGAACTGCGGCGCGCCGAACGGGCAGGCGTAGAAGCAGTAGCCGCAGCCGATGCACAGGTCCTTGTCGTGCAGCACCACGCCTTCCTCGCTGCGGTAGAAGCAGTCGACGGGGCACACCGCCATGCAGGGCGCGTCGGAGCAGTGCATGCACGCCACCGAGATGGAGCGCTCGCCGGGCACGCCGTCGTTGATCGTCACGACGCGGCGGCGGTTGACGCCCCAGGGGACGTCGTTCTCCTGCTTGCACGCGGTAACGCAGCCGTTGCACTCGATGCAGCGCTCGGCATCGCAGAGGAATTTCATTCGGGCCATGGTGTCCTCCTTATGCCTTCTTCGCCACTTGGCAAAGGGTGGTCTTCGTTTCCTGCATCATCGTGACCGAGTCGTAGCCATACGTGGTTGCCGTGTTGACCGCCTCGCCGCGCGTGATGGGCGCGGCGCCTTCGGGGTAGTACTCGAGCATGTCCTTGCCCATCCACCAGCCTGCGAAGTGGAACGGGATGAACGTCGTGCCCGGGCCTACGCGATCGGTGACCATCGCCTTGACCGAGATCTGCGCACCCGTGGGCGACTGCACCCACACGTACTCGCCGTCGACGATCTTGCGGTCGTTGGCCTGCTTGGTATTGATCACGAAGAACTTGTCCTGCTGAAGCACCGGGAGCCAGTGATAGGAGATCGTCTCGTCGAAGCCGCCTTCGAACTCGACCAGGCGTCCCGAGGTGAGGATCAGCGGGAACTTCTCCGCGATCTTGTCGGCGACGTTCTTCTCCTGGATCGACTTGTACTGCGTGGGCAGGCGCCAGAACGTCTTGCGGTCGTCGTGCGTCGGATACTTGGCGACCATGTCCGGGCGCGGCGAATACAACGGCTCGCGGTGCACGGGGATCGCGTCGGGGAAATTCCACACGATCGCACGGGCCTTGGCATTGCCGAACGGATGGCAGCCGTGATTCTTCATGGCCACACGGATGATGCCGCCCGACGTGTCGGTCTTCCAGTTCTTGCCCTCCGCGGCCTTCTTCTCGGCATCGGTGAGCTCGTCCCACCAGCCGAGCTTCTTCAGCAGCACGTGGTCGAACTCGGGATAGCCGGTGGTGAGGTCGGAACCCTTGGGGCACGATCCGTCCGCTGCAAGCAGCGAAACGCCGTCACGCTCGACGCCGAAGTTGGCGCGGAAGCAGCCGCCGCCTTCCATCATCGCTCGCGAGGTGTCGTACAGGTTGGGCGAGCCCGGATGCTTCAACTCGGCCGTGCCGTAGCAGGGCCAGGGCAGGCCGAAGTAGTCGCCGTCGCAGGGACCGCCGCGCGCGCGCAGCGACTTGACGTCGAACGTCGACATGTTGGCCATGTGAAGCTTCAGGCGCTCGGGCGACTGGCCGGTGTAGCCGATGGTCCACGTGCCCTTGTTGATTTCCTTGAGGATGGACTCGGGCGTGGGCTCGTCCCAGCCGTCCTTGTCCTTCTTCATCTCGTAGTTCTTGACGAGCTCGTTCTTGAAGCCGAGCTTCTCGGCAAACTTGACCATCAGCGTGTGGTCGGGCTTGCTCTCGAACAGCGGCTCGATCACCTTCTCGCGCCACTGGATCGAGCGGTTCGACGCGGTGCACGAACCCGACGTCTCGAACTGCGTTGCGGCGGGCAGCAGGTACACGCCGTCCTTGCGCACCATCGCGCACATCGCGGCGGTGGCGGAAGGATACGGATCGATCACCACCATGAGGTCGAGCTTCTTCATCGCCTCGACCATGTCCTTGCCGCGCGTCTGGCTGTTCGGCGCGTGGCCCCAGTAGACCATCGCGCGCACGTTCGGTCCCTGGTCGACGGTGTCGTTGGGATACATGACGGCGTCGATCCAGCGCGACACGGTGGTGCCGGGCTTCTCCATCATGCCGTCGGCGTACTGCTTCTTGATCCACTCGTAATCCACACCCCAGACGCCGGCCCAGTACTTCCAGGAGCCGGTGGCAAGGCCGTAGTAGCCGGGCAGCGAGTCGGGATTGGGACCGACGTCGGTCGCGCCCTGCACGTTGTCGTGGCCGCGGAAGATGTTGGCGCCGCCACCCGACACGCCGATGTTGCCGAGCGCCAGCTGCAGGATGCACGACGCGCGCACCATGGCGTTGCCGATCGTGTGCTGGGTCTGGCCCATGCACCACACGATGGTCGACGGCCGGTTCTTCGCGAACATCTCGGCGACCTTGGCCATCTGCGCCTCGGGCACGCCGCAGGCCTCCTCGACCTTGTCGGGCGTCCACTTGGCCATGACCTCGGCCTTGACCTTGTCCATGCCGAAGACGCGGTCGTTGATGTACTTGGGATCTTCCCAGCCGTTCTTGAAGACGTGGTACAGCACGCCGAACAGGAACGGGATGTCCGTCCCGGAGCGGATGCGCACGTACTGGTCGCTCTTCGCCGCCGTGCGCGTGTAGCGCGGGTCGACGACGATCATCTTGGCGCCGGTCTCCTTGGCATGCAGCATGTGCAGCATCGACACCGGGTGCGCCTCGGCAGCGTTGCTGCCGATGTACAGGGCACACTTGGTGTTCTGCATGTCGTTGTAGGAGTTGGTCATCGCGCCGTAGCCCCACGTGTTCGCGACGCCCGCGACGGTGGTGGAGTGGCAGATGCGCGCCTGGTGGTCGGTGTTGTTCGTGCCGAAGAACGACACGAACTTGCGCATGAGATAGGCCTGCTCGTTGCTGTGCTTGGAGCTGCCGACCCAGTACACGGCGTCCGGGCCCGACTCCTTCTTGATCGCGAGGATCTTGTCGCCGACCTCGTTGATCGCCTGGTCCCAGGAGATCTTGGTCCATTTGCCGTTGACGAGCTTCATCGGCGACTTGAGCCGGTGCGAATGCTCGATGATCCCGTGCTCGCGCACCGAGGCGCCCTTGGCGCAGTGCGCGCCCAGGTTGATCGGCGACTCGAACACCGGCTCCTGCCGCGTCCAGACGCCGTTCTCGACGGTGGCATCCACCGCGCAGCCCACGGAGCAGTGCGTGCACACCGTGCGCTTCTTCTCGACCTTGGCGCCTTCCTTCTGCGCCTGCGCAGGGGCGATGGCGCCGTAGGGCAGCTGGCTCGCGAATGCGCCCGCGCCCGCGGCGATGCCCGAACGCTTGAGGAAGGTCCGGCGGTCCATCGTGGAGAGCCGCGCGCCCGCGAGGCGCGCAAGGCGCGGGCCGGCGGTCGGGGCGCTATCCGACTTGCGTGTCAACAGCATGGTGACCTCCTGTTACAGACGCGTGGTCGCGTAATAGTCGCGAACGTGATCGGTCTCGCGATAGCCGTCCGGTTCGGCGGCGGCCACCGGGGCCACGGGAACCGCTTGGGCCATCGGCACTGCGGCGGCCGCTGCGCCCGCGCTGCCCGCGCCCAGCGCGAACAGGAAACGGCGACGGCGAGTGTCGAGGGAAGGGGACGCGGCGGATTGCGGCGCGTTGGAAGAGCCGCTGTGGCTCATTCTGTCGCTCATGCTGACCTCCGAAATGTAATGCACGCTCGTGACGTTTCGGCAGCTTTTTTAGTCGATGGCGAACGAGTCACGTTCGAGCGCCACGTACAAACCATGGAATTGTGCTACTCGGCGGTAGTAATTGGCAATCTCGGATTGCAATATTGCAGCGCAACATTGTTCAACCCAGCCGCCGATGAACCGGTCGAAGAACTCCCTCTGGACGGCGATCGGCTGCGGCTCCCGGCCGGGCGCCCCGGCGATCAGCAGGCGCATGGTCTCGCACAGCGCCCCCAGGTGGTCCTCGTAGACCGCCGATTCGTGCGTGCGGGCGAGCCCCAGCCTCGCAAGCTCGCCCCGGATCGCCACGAGCGGCCGCGGCACCGCATCCGGCATCCAGAAACCCGCATGCAGGTTGCATTCGGCCCTGCCCACGCCGACGAACAGATCGGTGTACTCCTGCTCCGCAGCCTCGGCGTCCATGGCCCGGCTCGCCTGCACGAGACGATTCCACGCGTCCGCCAGGGGATTGGCGTCGGCGTCCGGCCAGGGGTCGGAGGCCCCGATGGCCGCGAGGAGCGGCGCATCGGGGGGAGCGGTGTAGAGCCGTCCGAGGAGCGCGTAAAGCTCGGCGCGGCCGCGGTCCTCCTCGGAGACCACGACCCCCACGGCCGCGGAGACGCGTTGCTCTCTCCCCCCGGGTGTCATGGGCTCGCTCACAGCTTCCTCGCGTCCACCGGATTCTTCTCGCTCATCATGTCGACGACACGGCAGTCCGCGCACATGCGCAGGCGGTCGAGCGATCCGGGCTCGGCGAACATCGCGTGATTGGCAAGCTTGGCCAGCATCGTGTCGATCATCTTCTGTGTGCCGAGCGGCTTGCCGCACCGGATACAGCCGGCCACCGCGGCCTCGTTCAGCACGCGATGTCCCCGCGCGCCGGGCGTGGTGTCGAGCCGCGGCACGAGGGCGATCGCGTGCTCCGGGCAGGTCGAGGCGCAGATGCCGCATTGCACGCACTTCGACTCGATGAAGCGCAATTGCGGGCGCTCGAGGTTGTCGGCGACCGCGCCTTCGGGGCACGATCCGACGCAGGCAAGGCACATGGTGCACGCGTCGCGATTCACCTCGATGGCGCCGAACGGGGCGCCCTTCGCAAGGGGAATGAGCTCGCGCGGCGTGGGCGCGTGCGCGGCGAGATGCTCGATCGCGAGCGCGGCCGTCGTGCGCTTCTCCGGCGTAGCCGCGAACACCGCATCGACCCGCGGACGCAGCGGCGGCTGCCAGTGCCAGAGCGCCGCGAGATCGTCCGCCGCCAGGACGCGGAAGTGCTCGCCCTGGTAGCCCAACGCCTGCGCGATCGTCTCGCCTATCGACATCTGGAACGCGATGGCGTCGCGATATTGCGGCGCCTCTTCGCCGGTCGCGAGCACGGCGACCTGCGATGCGCCCCACGCGAACGCGGCGAGCCACACGTCGAGACCGATCGAGGCAATGTGATGGAGCTCCACGGGGATCACGCGCGCGGGCAGGCCGCGGTCCCGCCGCGCGAAGCGCGCGATCGCCTCGCGCCCGTCTTCCGCGTGGAAGAGGAGGCATGCATCGCGGCCGCCCGCCGCCGCATACGTCGACAGCAGCGTGCGCACGCGCGCGGCGAGGTCGGGCACCGAAGGATAGGCGTAGGTGAGAGCGCCGGACGGACACACCGTGGTGCATGCCCCGCAGCCGACGCACAGGTGCGGCTCGACGACGATGCGGTCGCCGTCGGGGCGAATCGCGTCTGCCGAGCACACGTCGATGCACTGGCGGCAGCCCTCGATGCGCGAGCGGCTGTGCGCGCACAGCGATGCCTTGAAGCGGAAGAAGCGCGGCTTCTCGAACTCGCCCACGTACACGCCGAGCTCGGCCGCGGCCTTGGCCTGCGCGACCGGATCGCTGCCGGGACGGAAGTAGCCTTGCGGCGCCTGGTGCTGCGCCAGCAAGGGCGTCGCGTGCAGGTCGAGCACGAGGTCGAACGAGGCCTTGCGCGAGGTGTCCTTGCGCGCGAAGTCGATGGCGCCGGCCTCGCCGCACGCGGCGACGCACGCGCGATGGCTCTTGCAGCGGTCGAGGTCGACCTGGTAGGACTCGTCGATCGCATGCTCCGGGCATGCGCGCAGGCACGCGTTGCAGCGCGTGCAAAGGTCGAGGTCGATCGGATTCTGCTGCGTCCACGCGGTCTCGAACGCGCCGAGCCAGCCGCGCATCGAGTCGAGCTTGCCCGTGTACACGGGGTAGTCGCGCTGCGACGGCAACGGTGTGGCGGCCGCGCGCCCCGTAGCCAGGACCGTGACCGGCAGTCGCTCGTGCAGCGCGTCGGCCCAATACAACGCGGCATCGAGCGGACCCGTGACCAGCAGCTGGCCCTTCGATTCGTAGCTCACGCTGGGTACGGGCTCGGGATCGGGCAGCGATGCCATGGCGAGCAGTGCGGCAATCTTGGGCGTGGCGGCTTTCGCTTCGGCGGACCATCCCGCGCTCTCGCGGATGTCGACGAAGCGGATCGCCTGGGCACGTCCGCCCTCTTCCGCCACGTCGCCCAGCAGTCGCTGCTCCTGCGTGCACGCGACGACGAGGTCGCCCTTGGCCGCATCGGAGAATCGCGCGAGCTCGCGCTGGCACATCGTCGTGTGCACCGGCACCTCTCCCTTCAAGCCGAGGGCGCGGCCGAGTGCCGCGCCGTCGAGGGGCATGGTGCGGTTGCAGTTGCAGACGAGCAGCGTCTTATCCGCGATGGTCATCGGGTTCCATTTCGGATTGCGCTTGCGCCGGCGGCACTTCGGCCCGCGCCGGCTCCGCCTGCGGAGGGGGAGCAGTCTCGGCGGCCACGGTCGCCGCCTCGATGCGCGCGAGGTCGTCCGCCTTCTCCTCGACCGTCTTGTAGACGTCCGCGAGCTTGTCGAGCAATCCCGCCGGCATGGGGTCGGGCTTGGAATAGTCGTCGATGTAGATGTCGAGCCCGTCCATCACGTTGAAGTGCGGATCGGTGAAGAGCTTGCGCAGCGCCGCGCGCTTGACCGTCTCGTCCACCTTGCTCGAGAGGAACGGCGCAAAGTCGGAATCGATCGTCAACGATTCGACCGGCGGCAGCGGCGGAGGTTCGGGGGCGACGATCGGCGCCGGCGCCGGAACAGGGATCGGATCGCTCGTGCCCGTCACCGCGGCCGGAGCAACGGACGGCGGCGCGGGCTCGACCGGGCGCGCCGCCTCGTGCTTGCGGCGCGACCAGCGGTGAAGGAAGCTCTTCTCCTCGGCCATCACGAGTCGCGCCGGAAGGCACCTGCGGCGAAGGGGTCGTTGCGCTTCGCCTTCTTCTTGGGCTCGGGCTTGTAATGCACTGCGACGTAGGACGCGAGCCACTCGCGGATCGCAGCGGGCATGGGCACCGGGTCGACGCGCTCGCCGCCGTCCATGAAGCGCCCCGCCTCGTTGTACGACAGGGTGACGATGAAGGGCTCGGCGCGCGGCTCCTCGCCCTCCTCGCGCATGCGCCACATCACGAAGACGACGGGCGTCTCGGACGTGACGTTGAGGAAATACCCTTCGGCCTCCGTGGGATGAAGCTCGATCTCGCGCCCCGCGAAACGCCACCGCGCGCGCTGGCCATCATCCTCGATGCGCACCGCTTCACGCGGCGTGCCGCGGCCCGGACCGACGGGCTCGACGGACGCGGGCTGCCACTGCTCGCTCGCCCAGCGGCTCGTGAGCGGAATGCGCTCCATGACGACATCGACGGAAAGGTACTCGGGCAACATGGTCTTCGTCTGCGCCGCAGTGCGGGCGCGCGGATCATACACCGGCCTTCGCGTGGAAGGGCTGTCCTCGTGGGCCTCTGCTACCATTTCGCGAGAGTAGACAGCGCCATGGCCACTTTCATTCCCTTGATCGACGCGCGCGACGCGCGGGCGGAGCTCGTGCGCCGCGCGATCGCCTCGCCCAGGGCGCCGGGGGCGCTGGCCGACACGCGCTCGCGTCCGCTCGCCGATCTCCGCATCTCGGTCACCGACCGCTGCAACTTCCGCTGCGTCTACTGCATGCCCAAGGACGTATTCGGACGCGACTACCCGTTCCTGCCCCACGACGCCCTGCTGACGTTCGAGGAGATCGCGCGCGTCGCGCGCGTGTTCGTGGGGTTGGGCGTACGCAAGCTTCGCCTCACCGGCGGCGAGCCCCTGCTCCGGCGCAAGATCGAGCGCCTGATCGAGATGCTGCGCGCGCTCGGGGACGATCTCGACATCACGCTCACTACCAACGGCGCCCTGCTCGCCAGGAAGGCGCGCGATCTGCGCGCCGCGGGGTTGTCGCGCATCACGGTGAGCCTCGACTCGCTCGACGACGCGACCTTCCGCGCGATGAACGACGTCGACTTCCCGGTGGCGAAGGTCCTCGAGGGCATCGACGCCGCGGCAGAGGCAGGACTCGCTCCGATCAAGATCAACATGGTCGTCAAGCGCGGCATGAACGAGGACTCGATCGTCCCGCTCGCGCGCCACTTCCGCGGCACCGGCCACATCGTGCGCTTCATCGAGTTCATGGACGTCGGCGCGACCAACGGCTGGCGCATGGATGAGGTTGTTTCCGCGCGCGAGATCGTCGAGCGTATCCACGCCCACATGCCGCTCGTCGAGGCGGACGCCAACTATCGCGGCGAGGTCGCCGAGCGCTGGGCCTACGCGGACGGCAGCGGCGAAATCGGCGTCATCGCCTCCGTCACGCAGGCCTTCTGCCGCGACTGCACGCGTGCCCGGCTGTCGACCGAGGGCAAGCTCTACACCTGCCTCTTCGCCAACGAGGGCTACGACCTGCGCGAAGTGATCCGCGGCGGCGGAGACGACGAGGCGCTGGCGCGCGCAGTGGCCGCGATCTGGCGGCAGCGCGACGACCGGTATTCGGAAGTGCGCACGCAGAACACCGCGCGCGCACCGAAGGTCGAGATGAGCTACATCGGGGGATGAAAGCATCCGATGGATGACGTCGATCGCGCACGAGAATCATTGGGCGCTTGCCGTCATTGCATGCAATGAACGCCCCCGCTGACACGTACCGTCCCGTCCTTACGAACGCGGCGCGTCCCGCGACGTTCGACGTTCCTTCCGTGGACGAGAACGGCGAATTGCACGAGGTTCCCGTCGCGGGCGAGCATCCGCTCACGATCTACGTCGATCGCCAGGAGCTGCTCACGCTGATGACGCTGGGCGGCGCGCCGGAGGCGCTCGCAATCGGCTACCTGCGCAACCAGCGTCTCGTCGACTCGATCGAGGACATCGTCTCCGTGCAGGTGGACTGGGAGACGAACGCGTGCGCGATCGTGACGCGCAACGGGCTCGCCGACCTCGCGGAGAAGACCGCGAAGCGCACCAAGACCACCGGCTGCGGCCAGGGCACGGTGTTCGGCGACCTCATGGACGAGATCGACAGCGTGCGCCTTCCCGCCGACGCCACGCTGTCGCAGGCCGCGCTCTACGATCTGCTCGATCGCGTGCGCCTGCACGAGACGATCTACAAGCAGGCCGGCGCGGTGCACGGCTGCGCGCTCGCGAGCAACGAAGGGACGTCCTCGCGCATCCTCATGTTCGTCGAGGACGTGGGACGCCACAACGCCGTCGACGCCATCGCCGGGCGCATGTGGCTCGATCGCCAGGACGGCGGCGACAAGATCTTCTACACCACGGGCCGCCTCACCTCCGAGATGGTGATCAAGGCCGCGCAGATGGGCATTCCCTTCCTCGTGTCGCGCTCGGGCCTCACGCAAATGGGCTACGAGATCGCGCGCAAGGTCGGCCTCACGATGATCGGACGGGCCGTGAACAAGCGATACCTCCTCTTCACCGGCACGGAACGGTTCCTGCGATGAGCGCCCGGGGCCGGTGCCACTGCGGGGCGGTCCGCTTCGAGGCCGGCTTTCCGTCGCGCTTCGTCGCGCACTGCCACTGCGAGAGCTGCCGCCGCGCGCACGGCGCCGCCTTCGTCACGTGGGCCGGCTTTCCCTCGGGCCAGGTGCGCGTTACGCAAGGCGCGGACGAGCTCGCGACGCACGAGTCGTCGCAGCAGACGTTCCGCCGCTTCTGCAAGCGATGCGGGACCAAGCTCTTCTTCGAGTCCGCGAAGTGGCCCGGGGAAACGCACGTGGTGCTGGCCGCGTTCGATGATCCGATGGATCGCGCGCCTTCCGTCCATGCCTTCTACGCGGAGCACGCGAGCTGGCTTCCGCCGCTCCTGAATCCTCCTTGAACATCCTCGACATCACGGGCCTGGTGCTCGCGGGCGGCATGGGTCGCCGCATGGGCGGCGTGGACAAGGGCCTCGTCGCGCTCGACGAGCGGCCGATGGTCGCGCACGTGATCGAGCGCCTCACGCGCCAGGTGGGCGCGATCGTGATCAATGCCAACCAGAACGCCGATCGCTACGCGGCGCTCGGGTATCCGGTGGTCCCCGACACCTTGGGCGGCTTCGCAGGCCCGCTCGCCGGCCTGCACGCGGGCATGCTGCACGCGCAGACGCCGTACGTGGCCACCGCGCCCTGCGACTCGCCGTTCCTCCCGCTCGACCTCGTGAAGCGGCTCGCGGCAGGACTCGAGGCCGAACGCGCGCAGCTCGCGGTGGCGCAGACGTTCGAACAGCCGCATCCCGTGTTCGCGCTGGTCGATCGCGCGGTGCTCCCGCATCTGTCCGCGTTCCTCGACCAGGGCGGGCGCAAGATCGATGCGTGGTACGCGACCTTGCGCGTGGCATCGGTGCGCTTCGACGATTGCGAGGCGGCGTTCCGCAACATCAACACGCCCGACGAGCTCGCTGCGGCCACGAAGACGTGAAGCTGTCCCAGCTCGCGCACGGACGCGACAACAACTTCCAGCTCGTCCGCTTCGCCGCCGCCGCGTTCGTCGTGCTGTTCCACAGCTTCGCGCTCACCGGGCGATGGACCCAGGAGCCCCTGTGGCGAATCATGCCGGAGACGAACTTCGGCGCGCTCGGCGTCAAGATCTTCTTCGTC